>CBIGXK010000077.1:0-13078 GCA_966193805.1 uncultured bacterium
GTGGTTGTAGCATCTGTTGTCATAATATTTTATTTATAAGGTTATTCATATTTGCTCCAATGTGTTTAGAAAAAATCACTTTGATCTATTTTAAGTTTGTCTTAATTCAAAGGGCACTTTTTCTTTTTTAAGTATGGTAGCATTCCAGGATTGCTTTTATCCATTTCTCTGAAATTCGATAGAAAAAGAAATTTGTGCGACTGGCACCTAAGCACTCTATGCAATCGTAATACTTTCATCCAGGTACACATCCTGAATCGCCTGCAGCATCTCCACCCCCTCTTTAAACGGCCGCTGAAACGCCTTCCTCCCCAAAATCAAACCCATCCCCCCTGCCCGCTTATTAATTACCGCAGTGGTAACCGCCTCCTGTAAGTCACTCGCCCCCTTACTTTCACCACCACTATTGATCAACCCCACCCTTCCACTATAACAATTCAACACCTGGTACCGGGTAAGATCGATGGGATGATCGGAAGTGAGCTTCTCATAGACCAGCGCGCTCGTCTTGCCCTGTTTAATGGCGGGATACCCTCCATTATTAGTAGGCAATTTCTGTTTAATGACATCCGCCTGAATGGTCACACCCAGGTGATTCGCCTGTCCTGTGAGATCGGCTGACGTGTGATAATCGACATTATTCACTTTAAACCCGGTATTGCGCGTGTAGCACCATAAAATAGTAACCATCCCCAGCTCATGCGCCAGCTCGAATGCTTCCGCTATCTCCCTTAACTGCCTCGTGCTTTCTTCACTTCCCCAATAAATAGTGGCGCCAATCGCTGCCGCGCCCATATCCCACGCATTCTTTACCGTGCCGAAAAGCGTTTGATCGTAACGGTTAGGGATGCTCAGCAATTCATTGTGGTTGATCTTTGCAACAAATGGGATGCGGTGCGCATACTTCCTGCTCATCACTCCCAATACGCCGAATGTGGACGCCACGGCGTTGCAGCCTCCGTCAATGGCCAGGCGGATGATATTTTCCGGGTCGAAGTACAGGGGATTCGGCGCAAACGCCGACCCTGCGCTGTGTTCTATTCCCTGGTCCACCGGAAAGATGCTGCAGTAGCCCGTGCCTGCCAGCCTGCCATGGTCAAGCAGCGCCTGGAAGTTTTTGAGCACCTGATTGTTGCGGTTGCTGTTCACCCATATCCGCTCGATATGATCGGGTGATGGCAGGTGGATATCGTTTTTGGGGATGGTTTGGCAGTCATGTTCCAGGTAGTAAGCTGCTTTGTCGCCCAGCAGGTCAGTGATTCGCTTCATGGTATCAAATTTTACGGGCACTCAATTTACTACTTTAACTCCTTAACTTCATGGAGACCAAAAACCGTTATGAGACGTCTCTCCGCGATAATGTTCACCGACATGGTGGGCTACAGTGCGCTTGCTCAGAGAAACGAGTCGCTTGCGCTCGAACTCCTGGAAGAGCACCGCACCATACTCAGGCCCTTTTTCGGCAAACATGAAGGAAGGGAAATTGAAACGGCAGGCGACGCCTTTTTCGTTGAGTTCAACAGCGCCGTGGAAGCGGCAAAGTGCGCCATCGAGATTCAGCAGGTGCTGCATAACAGGAATACCAAAGAGAGCCCCGAGCGCTGCATCAGGTTAAGGATTGGCCTCCACATTGGCGACGTGGTGTATATGGATAAACACGTGCATGGCGACGGTGTGAACATCGCCGCACGCCTCGAGCCGCTTGCACCCCCGGAGGGCATCTGCATATCGGAAGACGTGGAGCGCCAAATACGCAACAAAATAGATTACCCGGTGGTAAAAGCCGGCGCAGAAAAGTTGAAGAACATCTCCATGGATATGGACGTGTTCTACATCGCACTGCCATGGGTATCCTCATCAAAAAAACATGCAGGTGCCGGTAAACGCAGGCGAACGGTTGTGTATTTGTCTGCACTGCTCATTGTGCTGCTCAGCTTCATGTTGTTTCTTTTTTTTCGTAACGATGAACTGAAGGCTGCATCCTCAACAAAATACCGGCTGGCGGTACTGCCGCTGAAAAACATCAGCAATGATGCGGGCGACGATTATTTTGCCGATGGCCTCACAGAAGAACTGATATCGAGTATTGCCAAAATTGGCGGATTGAATGTCATTGCCCGCACCTCTATAATGAAGTATAAAAATGCCAATAAGGATATTGCGCAGATAGGCAGTGAGCTAATGGTAGGCACTGTGCTTGAAGGAAGCGTGCGAAAGGCGAATAATAAGGCAAGAATTTCGGTGCAGCTTATCAATGTTTCGAACCAGCAAAATCTTTGGTCGGCGAATTATGATCGCGAGCTGAGCGACATCTTCACCATACAAAGCGAGATTGCCACCAACATTGCGCGCGAGCTGAAGATCAGGCTGGTTCAGTCCGAAAAAAATCAGCTCGATAAACGAACTACCAGCAACATGGAGGCATACCAGGAATATCTTATCGGTAAGCATCTGCTGAACCAGCGAACACCCCAAACGGTGCAGGAAGGAATAAAACACTTTGAAAAGGCCATCGAACTCGATCCGCAATTCGCACTACCCTATCCCGAACTGGCCTATTCTTACACGCTCACGGGTGTTGCAGGATATGGTGATGTTGACCGGAGCGTTGCCGAAAAGCGCGCAAAAGACGCCGTGATGAAAGCGCTTGAACTGGATTCAACACTTGCCGAGGCGCATGCTGCGCTGGCTTACATTAAGTTCAGGATCGACTGGGATTGGGAAGGGGCCGAACGCGGATTCAAAAAAGCCATTGAACTGAAGCCCGGCTATGCCACCGCGCACGAATGGTACGCACTCTTCCTTGCCGTTCGCGTACACCTCGACGAGTCGCAGAGGCAAATGCAAATTGCCTATGACCTCGATCCGCTTTCTCCAAATGTGAACAATGGTATTGCCCGCATCTATCATTTTAGAAATGAAATGGACAAAGCACTGCAGCAGATCAACAAGACCATTGCAATGGATCCGAATTACGCGGAGGCGCATTTTACAAAGGGTATGGCTTATAATAAAATGAAAAAATTCACCGAGGCGGAGACGGAGATAAAGAAGGCCGTCGATCTTTCGGGCCGGCGACCCGTAATGGTTGGCGTACTGGGCCGCATCTATGCGCACGAAGGAAAGGCCGATGCGGCAAGACAACTGCTGAAAGAATTGCAAACGCCACCGGTTGATGACGACAAACTATACGCCATTGCCACCATCAAGCTTGCGCAGGGTAACATTGACGAAGCCTTCGACATCATGGAGCGGCTCGCCGCGAAAAAATACGGGATCATGGTGTACCTGAAAGTTGAAAGTAGCTTTTTCGGTACCGGAGTCACCAGCGAACGGTACAATCGGCTCGTCGCCCGGATCGGCCTGTGATCATTCGCTTTCGTTCGTCAGTTTGTCGCGTTCGTTTTCGAGTATTTCAATGCAGTTCATCAGTGATCTGAAAACATGGTAGGGACCTTTCCAGATATGCGCCTTTCTTGACTTCCTCTTATCCGGTTGCTTGTCGATACCGCCTTCATACCAGTCGCCGTTCACATGATCGATCAAATATTTCTGGCAGTACTGCCATTCTTTTTCAAAATAATCGAGATAATCGGGATGCGGTACCGAATGGTCCTGTGCATACATCGCAGCGTAAAGCAAAAGTGTGTTGAGCGCCTCTGCCTGTGCCCACCAGTTTTTGGTGTCGGCAATAATGGTTATCGGACCATCTTCAGTAAAATAATATCCCTCGTCATACAATCCGCCAAGATCGCTGTCCCATCCGTTGCCAATGGCGTGGTCAACCATTTTTTTGCTGATGCGGTACGTTGTCGTGTCGGGCATCAATCCCAGTACCGTGGATGCCTCGATCAGCAGGTAGGCTGTTTCTATGTCGTGGCCAAATGATACATGGTCGAGGGAATGATGCTTGAGAATATTTTCTCGCGGTGTATTGTGGAAAGAGATTGGCTTCCAGTCGGGAGTGAGGAACAGCGTGAGGTATCCTTTCTGTGTTACGATGGTATCCCTGATAAGGGTAAGCATTTCGTTGAGCCGCTCCTTAACGAGTGGATCGGGCCATACCGAATACAGTTCCGTTAAGGCTTCAAGCAGGTGGATGGAACTGTTCTGGTCCTTGTAACCCAGATCGGAAGTGGAGGGCGTTGATGCCGGCCGCACGATGGGTTTGCCGCTGCGCTCGAGGTGCATGAAGTAACCTTTGTGCACCGGATCGTGACTGTGTTTTTCGAGCCACCCAAAAGCTTTCTTTGCCAGTGCAAGCACTGCCGTGTCGCCCGAGGCTTTGTAGAGTGCCGATAATCCATAAACGCCAAAGGCGTTACCGTACGCATCCTTGTTTGTGGTTACGGGCTTTCCTTCTCGTGTTACGAGGCTGTAAAATCCACCATATTCCTTATCCCACATTTTATCTCTCAGAAAATAAAACCCGTGTTTCGAGTAACCAATGAAAGAGGTGTCGTGAAAAAATTCGGCTGCCCTGGCGGTCGACCAGATGTGCCGCGCCTGTGTGACGATCATCTTCTCCTGTTTTTCCGTTGGTTTGAAATCATAGGTGTAGTTGGAGATGTAGCCGCCGTATTCATGATCGATGTTGCGCGGATAATATTTATCGATCAGCAGGTCCTTTGCAGCAAATTTCATTTGCTCCAAAATGGTGTCGAGTGCGGGATCCTGCGCCAGCAGCCTGTGGCCCGTCAACAGGAGCAGAATAAAGAATAATTTACGCATGAGCTGTTAGATTAGGTTAATAGTTAAACGCCGGCAACCCTTGTTTTATATTCACTGAGCGCCTCTTCCAAACGTTGTTTCGCGGTATTGTCGCCGGGTACATTGTGAGACGGATGAATGAACAATTTTACGCCGCGGTCGGCCAGTATTTCTGCAACGGTGGTTACGGTCATCCACACGCAGGTAACGAAAGCCATTGTTGAAACGGGCCCCACTTTGTCCTGGTGGTTTTTCAGTGCAACGGAAGCATCGCCAATGGGCGCGCAGGTGTCCACTACAATATCAGCCAGGTCGAATATGGTTTTACCGCTGGAGTGGCGCGTCTGTTTTCCTTTCGCTTCGGCCGCCGATCCGAACACCACCACTTTCATTCCTTTCTTCCTGGCTTCAATGGCCACATCTATGTTTACGTTGTTGATGCCGGAGTGTGAGAACAGCCACATCGTGTCACGCGTGTCAAAGGTATACCCCTTCATGATCTCCACGCCGTAGCCTTCCACCCGTTCGAGGAATACGAACTGGTGTACGCCCATTTCGCCGGTGATCCGTGTAAAAAAAGTGAGTGGTAATTCAATCATGGGATGAAAACCCACAAAGCCGCCAATCCTCGGGTACATTTCTTCGATCGGTATGGTGGCGTGCCCGCATCCGAATGTGTGCACCCATCTCCCACATTCAATGGAATCGGCCATCACGGTGGCCGCTTGCTTAATGTTTTCCATTTGCGTCTCCTCAATTTTAGTCATGATGTTACGGGCGTTTTCCAACCATTGTTTTGCTAACATATATTTCGATTTAATTATTTACAATTTTTTCCTGATAAAAAGGCATAAAATGAACATGCATCCTAATATGATGCCGGATATATTCACGATCTGCTGCACGCCGTATTCCTGCACCACCAGGCCCGTGATGTAATTGATCAAAACGTTGCCGGTGAGTGCAATCACGAAGACAAAGCTGAATGCTGTTGCCGACAGTTCCGTAAACCGGCTGCCCACGAATCCCAGCATAATCGGAAATCCCGCTGCCAGCCCGGCCCCGGTGAACATAAGGCCGGCAATGGCCATATTGTATGACGATGTAAATTTTAACAACAGAATGCCAATGGCTGCCAGGGTGAGGGAAGAAAACATAATGTTCATACCCGCCGCTTTTCTGAACACGCTGCCCAGCAACAGCCGCATGCCGATCATTCCTGCAACAAACAGGCTCAGCGCGAAAAGGGCGCTTGTCATGCCGACCGACGCATGGCTGATGAGATAAGATGTTGTCCAATTATTGATAACGGCCTCGAAGCTGCTTTGGAAAAAAAGGAAGAAGGCAACTAGCAGCAAAAAGCCGTTCCCCATTAGCTGAAAACTTTTTTTCAATGGAAAGCCCTGCTTGTTTTTCGGTTGCGGAAACCTGATGAAAACGAAGAAAAGCAAAATGAGAAAAATAAAAATTCCGACGAACGCGAGTATCGTGCCGAACGAGAAATGTTCTTTGAGAAGGCCGATCACCAATGGCATTCCGAGCGCACCGGCGCCATAAAATATCCCGAGGATGCTGAGATTGGCTCCTTTGTCTTCGGCGCTGATATCGGAAACCAGCGCATTCGTGGCGCCGTTGATGGCGCCGCCGCCCACACCAAAAATATACACGCACAGTTTAAGAACGGTGAGATCGTGCGAAAACGCGATGCCTTCGAGGCCGGCGCAAAGAAATCCTGCCGAAGAAATGAGGATGAGCTTGTAGCCATACCTGTCGCACACTGGGCCGAAGATGAGTGAACCGGTAAGGATGCCGATGGGCAGAATGCTGAAGAGGGTGCCGGCAGAAAAATCATCGGAACTGAACCGTTCCTGCAGGTCGGGCTGAATGGAGCCCAGCGTAATTATACCCATGCCGAATAAAAGAATGCCGAAACACGAAGCGAGGAAATTGAGTTTCCGGTTATACATCTATGATCTGCGATTGTTTGCTGCCGTTACTAATTGCAGTGCCATGTGCCCCGCTCCATACACGCCCGCGTTTACGCCCAGCAGTGACGGTTCCATGGTTACAAGGCCGATGCTTACCGGCTGCGCCCATTTTGCCGCTTCTGCACGTATCTGCGGAATGAACTTTGTTGCCGGACCGAATACGCCGCCGCCGAAAATAATTTTCTCGGGGTTCATAAAGCTCACGAGGTTGGCGATGGCCATGCCCCACAGCCCGATACAGTTGTCAATAATTTTTGCGGCGATAGGATCTTTTTGTTCAAACGCTTCGAATACATCGTGTGAGGTAAGTGCCTGTGCGGCTTTATCTTTCAATATACCAGCATAAGTATTATCGTTCTGTATTTCTTCTCTTGCGCGGTTGGCGATGCCCGAGCCGGAGGCATGGTATTCAAGGCAACCGCATTTTGAATAGGCGTCGATAAAGGGCCTGTCGAGCGCCATCCAACCAACTGCTCCTGATATGCCATGCGCGCCGCCGAGGATGGTGCCATCGCTTAATATGCCCAGGCCGATGCCGGTGCCCACGGCAAAGAATATCGCATCGCTGCAGCCCACAGCATTTCCTTTCCAGGTTTCACCCAGTATGTAACAGGCGCGATCGCTTTCTATCGTCACCGGTATTTGCGGTACCGCCGCCTGCACTTCATTTAGCAATGGATAATCTTCCCATCCCTCGATATTGGGCGCCCAAACGGTCCCTGTTCTCCTCCTGCTGATGCCGGGCACACATATACCTATGGCATGAATTTGCCCCGAATAGATGGAGGAATTAACGAGCTTAAGGATTTCCTCGGTAATCAGCGCCCCCACTTCCTTTCCTTTTCTTGCATTGATGGCAACACGATAGTCGTGCTGTAGAATTCCTTCCGGGGTAAAGATACCGAGTGCGATTTTAGTACCCCCAATGTCGATTGCCAGTAACGCCATACACTGTAATATAATACACTTGCCCGTTCAATGGTCAAAGTGCCGCCCCTAAAATAAAAATTTGACGATCATCACACCGAGAAATACGGCGATGCAACCGAAAAATACGCTCATGAGGATGTAGAAGGCGGCGTACGACCATTGCCCGTCCTGCATCAAACTGATGTTCTCCAGTGCAAAGGATGAGAAGGTGGTATAGCCGCCGCAGAAACCTGTGGCAAGCAGCAGGCGCATGGAGGGAGAGAGAATGTTTCCCCTGTCGGCGAGGGCGTATAAAATGCCGATGATAAAACAGCCGATGATATTCACGGCCAGGGTTCCGAAAGGTATGGAAGAAGGATAATGCTTCTCAACATACTGCTGGGTAAGATAGCGGAACATTCCGCCAACACAACTCCCCGCCCCTATCAATAATAAACTTTTCAGCATAAAAGGCTACCAGGTTTACATGAATAAACGTGAGCAGGAGTCATCAGCTTCGCAGCGGTTAAAGGCGAACCCCATCGCCGTGTTCCGGCGAAAATAATTCAAATTGAAGAAATGGTGCAGGTTTTCATTATTTTGGTGGTGATATCCGTCATTGTCAATTATCAACCTAACGTAGATGGATACACGCGATTACGACGCCATTGTTGTGGGTTCAGGGCCCAACGGACTTGCTGCGGCAATTACATTGCAGCGCGAAGGGCTGAGCGTATTGGTTATTGAATCGAAAGAGGAGATCGGCGGCGGAATGCGCACGGCAGAACTCACCCTTCCCGGTTACCGTCACGACGTTTGCTCGGCCGTTCATCCCCTTGCAGCCGGCTCGCCGTTTTTTACCACGCTGCCGCTCGACCAACATGGTTTGCGTTTCATTTACCCCGAAATAGATGCGGCGCATCCGTTCGACGATGGCACCGCCGCGTTGCTGAAAAAAAGCATCGATGCCACAGCCGTGGGCCTTGGCAAAGACGCCAACGCTTACCTGAATCTTCTGGGCACCGTTGTACAAAACTGGCCGGATATTGAGCGGGATGTGCTGGGGCCGTTCCATTATCCTTCGCATCCGTTGAAAATGGCGGCCTTTGGCATAGACGCGCTGATGCCTGCGAAATATCTTTCAAAAAAATTCCGGACCCGGCAGGGCCGCGGGCTGTGGGCAGGAATGGCGGCCCATTCCATGCAACCGCTCACCAACGCCACCACATCGGCGACCGCCTTGGTGCTGATGGCGGCGGCACACCTGCGCGGGTGGCCCATCCCCAGGAACGGATCGGCTTCCATCGCCAATGCCCTGGCTGCTTATTTTACGTCGCTGGGCGGTAAAATTGAAACCGATTTTCATGTTACTTCGCTGAAGCAGCTCCCATCGGCACATGCGGTGCTTTTCGACGTAACACCAAAACAACTGCTGAAGATAGCGGGATACAAATTTTCTTCACATTACACGTCGCAACTGGAGCGGTACCGTTATGGTGCGGGTGTGTTCAAAATCGACTGGGCGCTGGCCGAGCCGGCACCTTTTAAGGCAACCGCTGCAAGAACGGCAGGTACCGTACATATCGGCAATACTTTCGAGGAAATTGCGACCTACGAAAGAGACATTTGGCATGGCAAGACGGGCGACAGGCCTTTCCTGCTGTATGCACAGCCGTCTGTATTCGATTCGACGCGCGCACCCGCGGGCAAGCACACGGCATGGGCCTATTGTCACGTGCCCCACGGGTCGATACGCGACATGACGGAAGCCATCGAGCAACAGGTTGAACGGTTTGCCCCCGGATTTCGTGAACGCATCCTTGCACGCCATACTTTTAACACGCGGCAGCTCGAAGATTATAACAATAACTATATTGGGGGAGATATTAATGGCGGTGTGCTCGACATTCGCCAGCTATTTACAAGGCCAGCGCTTAGATGGTCGCCTTACCGTACGTCTGCAAAAGGATTATACATCTGTTCATCGTCAACGCCTCCGGGCGGCGGTGTGCATGGTATGTGCGGCTATCACGCTGCGATCAGAGCATTAAAAGATAATTTAAACATCAGATCCGAACAAACACATGGAAAACAGAAATCAGCAACCCGCAGAGATAGCCGCCGAGCAGGACGCGCCAAAGGAAAAACGAAAAACGATTCATGAAGACTGGGTGGTGGTGATCCTTGGTTTTCTGGTCATATTGCTTGCACTGGCAGGGTTAAAATCGGCCGTGCCCGCCTACAAATGGTCGGGAATTGATGATCTTACCGGCAAGGTCTTTTCATCAATGAACCTCTTGTCGATAGCCCTTCAGTTTGCATTTGTTTTCGTTATCGCGGTTTTAGGTGCATGGCTAACGGGAAGGCCCATCCGCAATTTTATCGTGATGTTCCCGGTAGTATATCTGATCGCTGTGATCGCGATGGTGCTTACGGGCAATGCGCAGGTGGAAGCGCTGAACCTCGAAGCGGTGATCTTCAGCCTCACCCTTGGATTGATCCTTGGCAATTTTTTCAAGTGGCCGCAATGGTTCCGCGAAGTATTATCTACCGAGTTATTTGTGAAGATCGGCCTGGTATTATTAGGCACCGGCATCATCTTCAAAGACATTTTAAAAGATGGGTTCTTTGGTTTGCTGCAGGCATTGGTAGTGGTGCTGTCGGTGTGGTATTTCGCGTTTTGGATTTGCAAAAAACTCAAGCTGGACAAGGACATCAGTTTGATGATATCCAGCGCGGTTTCCATTTGCGGCGTTTCGGCGGCCATTGCAACCGCCGGGGCGATAAAGGGCGAAAATAAAAAGCTGTCGTACGTCATTTCGCTTGTGTTGGTCACTGCCATACCGATGATGATCTTCATGCCTTACCTGGCGAAGTGGATGGGCCTCTCACAGGAAGTTGCCGGCGCGTGGATGGGTGGCACCATTGATACTACAGGCGCGGTGGTGGCCTCCGGAACGCTTCTTGGCGAAGAGGCCCTCAAGATCAGCACCATCGTAAAATTTTCTCAAAACCTGCTGCTCGGTATCGCCGCCTTCGCCATCTCGATCTATTGGACGGTGACCGACAATAAAACAAAACCTGAAGGTACCGAAGCGCCGGGGTTGAAGGTGATCTGGCAGCGGTTTCCCAAGTTCGTGCTGGGCTTCGTGGGCGCCTCCCTGCTCTTTTCGTTTTTTATTAGCGTTGAACAAATTGCGGATGTGAAGGGCAGCCTGAAAAATGTGCAGACGTTGTGGTTTGTGCTGGCATTTACCAGCATCGGGCTGGAAACCAATTTCCGCGATTTGATTGGCGTGGACAACCGGAAACCACTGTATGGCTTCTTAATTGCCCAGTCGTTTAATATACTGGTCACGTTGCTGGTGGCCTATTTGCTGTTCAGTTAAGTGCAGTAAACCGTTTTGCATAATTCCCGTTACATTTATTTCTTTTAATGAACATCTCTTCAAAAAAAGAAATATGCGGTTACTGTTGCCTGCCATCCTCCTACTGTTCTCTGGTCATGCTTCTTTTGCACAGCAAAATGCCATCGCTACCCAACCGTGGAAAGCATCGTGGATAGCGGTGCCTGGTAAGGAGCCAACGGCTTATGGCGTTTACCTGTTCCGCAAGTCGTTCGAGCTGCCGCAAAAGCCGTCTTCTTTCATTATTCACGTTTCTGCAGATAACAGGTACAAGTTATTGGTAAATGAAAAGCTGGTGAGCCTCGGCCCTGCGCGCGGCGACATTAACCACTGGAACTACGAAACGGTTGATATTGCCTCTTACCTGCAGGCCGGCCGTAACATTGTGGCGGCACAGGTGTGGAACGAAAGTCATTGGCGCCCTGAGGCGCAGATATCATTGCGCACAGGATTCATTTTGCAGGGCGACGGCGGCAATGAAGAGGTGGTTAACACCAACGATTCCTGGAAATGCATTGAAGACAGCAGCTACGCACCGCTGCGGGTTACCTTCCCTACAGGTGTTTATTATGTGGCCGGCCCCGGCGAACTGGTGGATATGCGCCTCCACCCTTCCAACTGGAATAAATTAAGTTTCGATGAAACTGCCTGGAAACCGGCGCGCGAACTCGAAGCAGGTACGCCCAAAAAGCTGATTGGGGGATACGGCACCATCAACACCTGGATGCTCACGCCTTCGTTGCTTCCGCAAATGGAAATGAAAGAGCAGCGCCTGGTGAATACAAGAAAAGCGGAGGGCGTTACAGTTCCCGGCAACTTCCCCGCGGCCAAATCCGGTATCACTGTGCCGGCCAATACTTCGGCGGTTATTTTACTCGACCAAACCTTTCTCACTAATGCCTATCCTACGCTTGTCATGAGCGGAGGCAGGGATGCGGGTGTGTCGCTGAGCTACGCAGAATCGCTGTTCACAAAATTTCCCGACAAAGGCAACCGCAATGAGATAAACAATAAAGAATTTGTTGGCAGAAAAGACAGCATCGTCAGCAACGGTGCCGACGGGCAGGTATTTACCTCGCTTTCGTGGAGAACTTACCGTTATATCCAGATCCGCGTTACCACGAAGGAACAACCACTGAAGCTTGATGATATTTATGGAACATTTACCGGCTACCCTTTTGAGAGGAAGGCGCAATTAGCGTCGGACAACCCGGAACTGGATAAAATATTTGATATCGGCTGGCGCACGGCCCGGCTTTGTGCCGTGGAAACGTACATGGACTGCCCTTACTACGAGCAGTTGCAGTACATTGGCGACGGCCGCATACAGGCGATGATCTCGCTGTACAACAGCGGCGACGACCGACTCGTACGCAACGCGCTCAATCACATCGATCATTCGCGCAGGCCGGAAGGCATTACGGAGAGCAGGCACCCCTCTTACACGCCGCAATACATCACCACGTTTTCGCTGTGGTACATCGGCATGCTGCACGACTATTTCATGTACGGCCCCGATACCAGCTTTGTGAAAAACAAACTGCCGGGTGCAAGGCAGGTGCTCAACTATTTCAGGAATTTTCAGCAGGCAGACGGCTCATTAAAGGACCTTCCCTACTGGCTGTTCACCGATTGGGTAACGTATAAAGGCTGGAAGTCGGGCGAGGCCCCTAAAGGCAAAAACGGCAACTCTGCATTGCTCGACCTGCAATTGCTGTGGGCGTACCAGCTTGCCGCCGAAATGGAAAACAGGCAAGGAATAAAAGAGCTCGGGGCCCGGTATCTTCAATATGCCGCGCAGCTGAAGAAAACGATCCGCAGCAAATATTGGGACAGCAACAGGAAATTGTTTGCCGACACGCCGGAAAAAGATCTTTTCTCACAACATGCCAATACGCTGGCCATACTCACGGGGCTTACCACAGGCAGCGAAGCCGCAGCCATTGCCAGGCAGATTTTGACAGATACAACACTGGCGCCTGCATCCATCTATTTCAAATACTACGTGCACCGCGCGCTGGTGAAAGCGGGCCGTGGCAACGAATACCTGGACTGGCTGGGGAC
>CBIGXK010000078.1:0-12994 GCA_966193805.1 uncultured bacterium
TCATGGCCAATGGTACTGGATTTAGTTCCGGGAGAGTAGGTAGCTGCCATATTCATTGAAGCCTTCTCGCTAACCGCGGGAGGGCTTTTTTTTGTCCACCACGTCCACCCCCGGCGCTCCGCGCCACCCCCGCCAGCGGGGGACACAGATGCCCTTCGGGCAAAACCTAAAACTTAAAACTTAAAAGTTAAAACCCTTTCACGTTTCACCTTTCACCTTTGCCCATTGCCCATTGCCCGGCCGTCCACCCCCGGCGCTCCGCGCCACCCCCGCCAGCGGGGGATATATCTCCCGTCTTCCGTTTGCCCACTCCCCTCAATACCCATACTTCTTCCCCCACAACGCCCGCAAATACTTCCTCAACTCCTCCTCACGCACATTCTTCCCCGGCTCGTAAAACACGGTGCCCGACAACTCACCAGGCAAATACTCCTGCTCCGAAAAATTGTTATCAAAACTGTGTGAATACTTATACCCCTTCCCGTAATCCATATTCTTCATCATCCTCGTTGGCGCATTCCGCAAATGCAAAGGCACCGGTAAATCACCCCGCTGCTGCACAGCAGCCAAAGCACCTCCTATGGCCTCGTAAGAAGCATTGCTCTTCGGCGACGCCGCCAAATATGTGGTGCACTGCGCCAGTATGATCCTCGCCTCGGGATTGCCAATCTTATTGACAGCATCAAACGCGGCATTCGCCAGCACCAACGCGGTAGGATTGGCATTACCTACGTCTTCACTCGCCAGTATCACCAGCCGCCGCGCAATGAATTTAATGTCTTCCCCGCCCTCGATCATCCTCGCCAGCCAGTACACGGCACCGTTAGGATCGCTGCCCCGCACGGATTTAATAAATGCAGAAATAATATCGTAGTGCTGCTCGCCGCCCTTGTCGTACAACGCAATTCTCTGCTGCGCGATCTTCATCACCTCATCGTCCGTTGTGACAATAGTTTTTTCAGCAGCTTTCGCAGTCACCACTATCTCCAGCAGGTTCAGCAACTTCCGGGCATCTCCCCCCGAAATCGTGATCAATGCCTCTGTTTCTTTCAATTCAATGGAATAATCTTTCAGCACCTCATCTTCACGAATCACTTTCTTCAGCAACGAAATAAGGTCTTCATCAGTGAGTGGCTTCAGCACGTACACCTGGCACCGGCTCAGCAAGGCGCTGTTCACTTCAAACGACGGATTCTCCGTGGTGGCGCCGATCAATGTTACCGTTCCTTTCTCAACAGCGCCCAGCAATGCATCCTGCTGCCCCTTGTTGAAGCGGTGGATTTCATCGATAAATAAAATGGCATTAGCCTGCTTGCCCGCTAACGCGATCACTTCCCTGATTTCTTTGACACCCGAGCTGATGGCGCTTAACGTGTAGAAGGGAACCGACAGCGTGTGTGCAATAATGTTAGCGATAGTTGTTTTGCCGGTACCCGGCGGTCCCCACAAGATCATCGAGGGAACACGTCCCTGCAATATAGCGGTGCGAAGGATGCTGTCGTTGCCGGCAAGGTGATCCTGTCCGATAAGATCTTCAAGGCGCTGTGGGCGCATCCGTTCCGCGAGAGGAGCCTGGGTTTTTGCCTGCATGTGCTGCAAGGTACATTCTTAATTAATTTTGCAATCCCTTTACAAATGCCTCCACCTGGTTGAAGGAGTCGATCAGATCTTCGCCGATCCAGCCGTGTCCCTGTCCGGGATATACCACCAGCTTGTTCATCACGCCCAGATCAATTAACTTGTTTTGCAGCATTTGAGCCTGCTCGAGCGGAACGAGGTTGTCCTTGTCGCCGTGCAGCATGAGCGTAGGTGCAGAAGATGACGTCACATAATTGATGGGGCTCGCTTCCTTGAACAGATTTGGATTTTCCTGAAGCGTGGCATTCATAATGTTGTGCAACACCACCGGGATGCTTTGATCGGAGTTAACATAGAGTTGTTCCAGGTCAACAGGACCGAAGAACGAAACAATTCCTTTGGGTTGCAGTATATCACTGTGTTTATATCCCTGCAGCAACGCCAGGTGTGCGCCCGCGCTGATACCCAAAAAAACAAAATCTGTGGAAATATTGTAATCGGCCGTTTTACTTTTCAGATAAGTAATGGCACTCATGATATCTTCTTCCTGTGCGGGAAAATAATTTCCTGCTGTGGTTGCGAGCCGGTAATTAAGATTCGCGAAAGCATAACCCGGCAGGCGTTTTTTGAATTCGGTGATGTAGCTGTCAAAATCAGATTTGTCGCCGGCCGTCCATCCGCCACCGTGAATAATGACGAGCAGCCGCGTTTTTTCGTTACGCGCTTCGGGCAGGTAAACGTCAAGGCGCTGTTGTTCATCTGCTCCATAGCTCAGATTCAGGTAGGATACCTCGGGTAACGAATCCCTTCCGGTACTTTCTCCTTTTCCAATGTCTTTTTTAGAACAAAAGCTAACTAACAAGGCCAATCCCAGAGCCAATATTGTATATCGCATATGTTTTAATAGGATGAATATAAATATCCTTAATGTTGCAAAACACATGCCTTTTATGGCTAATGAGTGTTAAGCCGGATGTTAAGTTCTTTTAGCTGTTGATTGTCAATCGCTGAAGGCGCATCGAGCATCACATCGCGGCCGCTGTTGTTTTTGGGGAAGGCGATGAAATCGCGGATGCTTTCGCTGCCGCCGAGTATCGCGCACAGTCTGTCGAAACCGAAGGCGATTCCACCGTGGGGCGGAGCGCCATATTCGAATGCACCGAGTAAAAATCCGAATTTTTGTTGCGCTTCTTCACGTGTCATTCCCAGCGCGTCAAACATTTTTTCCTGCAGGTCGCGCTGAAATATTCTGATGGATCCGCCGCCTATTTCATTGCCGTTCAACACCATGTCGTATGCGTTGGCTTTGATGGTGGCGTAGGGATGTTTCAAATATTCAGCGGCGTTGTTAATGACGGGTGAATTGCTGATCATCACCGGGATGTGCTCCGGTTTCGGGGAAGTGAAGGGATGATGCCTGGCCACCCACCGGTTTTCTTCTTCCGCATATTCAAAAAGTGGGAAATCGAGCACCCATAATAATTTGAAATCGTTCTTATTTCTCAATCCGAGACGCTCTCCCAATTCGAGACGCAGCTCGCTCATCGCTTTGCGCGTTCTTTCTTCCGCACCGGCAAGAATGAGGATGAGGTCGTTGGGTTGTGCTCCTCACGCTTCGGCGATCGCCTTCAATCTTTCTTCACTGTAAAATTTATCGATGCTGCTTTTCAGCGTTCCGTCAGCATTGTATTTGATGAAAGCGAGTCCCTTCATGCCGATCTGCGGGCGTTTGACCCACTCCGTTAGTTCGTCGGTTTGCTTGCGCGTGTAGGCTGCGGCGCCGCGAACGGCGATGGCGAGAATGGTTTCCGCATCATTGAATACGTTGAATGACGTTCCGCCAACGAGGCTGCCATCGGCAATGGCGCCATCGTGCCGGATAAAGGTAGATTTGATATTGCACAGTTTCATGCCGAAGCGGATATCCGGTTTGTCAATGCCGTAGTGCCACATCGCATCGTCCCACGACATTCTCTCCACTTTTTCTTTGATGTCGATGCCCTTTACATCTTTGAAGATCGCTTTGATCATTCCTTCAAACATGTTGAGGATGTCTTCCTGTTCCACGAAGCTCATTTCGCAGTCGATCTGCGTGAATTCCGGTTGCCGGTCGGCACGCAGGTCTTCGTCCCTGAAGCATTTCACTACCTGGTAGTAGCGGTCGTAACCGCTCACCATCAGCAGTTGCTTGAAGGTTTGCGGTGATTGTGGAAGCGCATAAAACTGGCCGGGGTTCATCCTGCTGGGCACCACGAAGTCGCGTGCCCCTTCGGGAGTGGACTTGATAAGAAACGGGGTTTCAATGTCCATGAATTTATTTTCATGGAGATAGTTCCTGGCCGAGCGGTTTACTGCGTAGCGCAGCTCGATATTTCTTTTCAGTTCGTTGCGGCGCAGGTCGAGGTAGCGGAATTTCATGCGCAGGTCGTCGCCGCCGTCGGTATCGTCCTGGATGGTGAAAGGCGGTGTATTGGCTTTATTGAGAATGACGAAATCACTTACTGCGATCTCGATGTTGCCGGTGGGAATATTTGGGTTTTTATTGCTCCTTTCGCGCACGGTGCCCATGGCCTGTATCACGAATTCGCGGCCCAGGGATGCGCCGGTGAGCTGCTCGTTCAGCTCCTCGCCGAAAACGAGCTGGGTAATGCCGTATCTGTCACGCAAGTCAATAAAGGTGATGCTTCCGAACTTGCGTATGGAGTGAACCCAGCCGGCCAGGGTGATACTGCTGCCGGCATTTTGTTCCCTTAATTCGCCACATGTATGCGTTCTGTACATTCAGTTGATTATGAAATTAACGTTACGGCTTATCAGCCAGCCAGTTAGACCGGCGAGCGGCAAATGTACACCAAAACCGTTGGCTGTTTTATGCAAACCACTTCCAATTTCCAGATTTTCTTTTTACTTTGGATTGGTAATCCTCCAGTATAATAGTTCTGCTCGCCGATCCGTGAGAGCAGATATTTTGAAAAACCATTTTTCTGATCCAGCACTGTGAAACACCGTACCGATCGTATCTGATTTCACATTAAGAAAAATGGACCCTGATGGAAATCGTTTTTGTCATTGCATTGATTGTGGGAATGATCCTGCTGCAATATCCCGCAATTGAATGGTTCAACAAGTTGAACATTAAGAGGCAGTACTCCAGGTTTCTGTGCCAGGAGACCTTCTATCATTCGGTAGTATCGCGTTATTTTAAATATTACAACCGCCTGAGCCACGAAGAACAAAGGAAATTCCTGTTCCGCACCTTTCTCTTCAAAAAAACAAAGAAGTTTCATTATATCGAAGTCACGGAAACGCCTGAAATGCCGATACTCGTAAGCGCCGTGTGTGCACAGCTTACACTTGGCCTCGAAAAATATCACCTTAATTACTTTCATGATATTTATGTGCTCCGCGACGATTACCACTACGGGTTTTATTCAAGACCGTTCCAGGGCCACGTTGACCACAGCGGAATTTATTTGTCGTGGGATAATTTTGTGAAGGGCATACGCGGACTAACGCCCAATTGCAACGTGGGCCTTCATGAAATGGCACACGCACTCGCTTATGTGAATTTCATCACGCAAACCGAGGAAGACAAACATTTCAAAAAGGAGTTCAAGAATTTCTCAAAAGTGGCCAGGCCGATATTCAATGCCATCCAGGAAGGCAAGAAAACGATATTGGGCGACTATGCCGGCACCAATTACCACGAGTTCTGGGCGGTAAGCGTTGAAGTGTTTTTCGAGAACCCGGTGCGGCTGAAACATGAATTGCCCGAATTATATGATGCCATGTCGCGACTGCTCAGGCAGGATCCGATGGACATCTTCCTTAACGCAAGGCTTGCGGCCTGACCGAATTATTTCTCGGAGAGGGCCTCCACAGGGATCATTTTCCCTTTACTCCTTCTATGCAGCGGCGCATAAATTAAATAATAGTATAGCAGAATGGCCAGTCCCACTCCAAAAGGTATCAGGCAGTAATTTTTCAGTTGCAGGTCGCGCTCCATGAATTCAAAGATCATCCACATGGAGTTGGCAGTTATCCAGAAGGTAATGGCCAGGTTGTGCGCCAGTTCAGACATGAGGTGCCTGTTCCTGATGGTGATATAAATGGCCACGATCAACGTGGGAAAGATCATCGCCACCCCCAACGGCTTGAAGCCTGTGCACCAGCAAATATCTTTCAGCAGCCAAAATAGAATGTGGAGGTTTTCCAGGCTGCGAAATTTGGCCGGCACCGAATACATGGCTGAATTTTCGTTTTCCAAAGCTTGCGTTATTTCAGGTTGATTGTAATACCCGCGTGAAGCGGTTAACATTTGCTTCCGGCAAAAGTGCAGATTTTTTTGTAAGATGATCCACAAACTGGGCGGCAAAATAAGGAGCGAGTGAGCATCCCTTGGTGCCCATGCCGTTAAATATGCCGATAGCCGGGTGATGCGGATGCATCCCGATAAAGGGGCGCCTTTCGAGCGTGGCAGGACGCACCGAGGCGAGGTGCGCCTCGATGGTAAACGGTACCCTGAGCCAGTGGGCGAGCAGGTTCATCGTTCTGTCGCGAAACGCTTCCGACGGTTCTTTGCTGGTGAACTCCCACTCGTAGGAAGAACCCACCCAGAAATACCCGTCTTGCAGGGGTACTATTGTCAGCCCTTTTTTATAGATATTATTGTCAGGCAGTTCGCCGCACCGGATGATGAGCGCCTCTCCTTTGTTCAATGCAAACGGCAGTTTCGAGAACCACTTGCTTGCCGCTGAACTTGTTCCGTCACAAAATATTATTTTGTCGGCAACGATATCTCCATATCTAACGCCATTGGTTTGTAAGATGAGTTCTTGTTCTTCAAACCTGTTTTCTATCAAAACATCTTTATCTGCCAAAGATTTTCTCCATGCCGGCAACAGCGACTGAAGCTGCACGATATAACACGGATCGATTTCGCCGTACCCAAAATCATAGTTGAACACGGAGTGATAAGCAGAGTGATCAACCGGCATGCTGAGATACAATTGCTCCTCACTGGCCCGCTCCATGAATGCATGCAGCATTTGTGGTGACGGAAAAAAGTCGATGATATTTTTTTTAAAGATGGTGCTTACCTGCAGGGCTTCACCGATTTCAGCATATGCTTTTTGTGCAAACCTGAGAAGCGTTTCGATCATCCAGGTTTTCACGATGCGCCGGCCGGTCACCGGGTTGATGACGCCGGCGGCAACACGCGAAGCCGATGAAGCGTCGTTGTCGTCCATCACGATAAATGAACGCTCATTTTTATGCAGGTACCAGCTTAGAAATGTTCCGCTGATACCCTGCCCGATGATCAGGAATTCTGTGTGCCTCATTTATTAACGACGTTCACTTTAATGCCTTCCGTATGACTGCTGAATTCAGGAGCGTACAGGCACTGGATGGTGCTTACGCCGTTGCTGAATGTGCCGGTGTGCGTAACGAACAGGTCGTATTCAAAAATATGTACTCCTTTGGGGAGGTAGCTGAAGAAAAAGCTGGTGGAGGCGTCCCTGGTGCTCTCGTAATAGCCGAGACCCCTCTTCCATTTGAAGCTGCTGAGCACATTAACGGGCTCGAACGCCGATGCGCGCATGTCCTTCAGGTGAACATATTCCAGGTCGCGGTCGTTCCTGATTTCAATGCGCACTTTTACGCGGTCGCCAACATGCAGCGTATTGTTATCATCGAGCGATTCAAGCACTGGTCCGCGGTCGCTGTTCTTTTGCACGAATAATTTTTTGCTGATGGACAGCGGACCGGGTGCCTGCGTGATCTTATCAAGCTCCTCGAAGTATTGCCAGTACACGGCTCCCCATGCCGGACGTCCGGGAGCTGCTTTATCCTGCTTGATCTTTACAGTGATATTTCCCATGGAAGGGCTCACGTCATCGGCCGGTATGAAAGTTTTGAAGTAACCGGTTCCCGCTTGTGTTGTTGCGGGCGCGATTTCTTTTTTACCGAGTGTAATTTGTACCGATGGTTGCTCCTGTATCCAGGTGCCACCCTGCAACAAAAGTGCATAGCAGGCATCGGCTGTGGCTTTGCTGGTTTTCCAGTTATTCGTTTGTTTATTTTTCAGCAGCCATGTTTTCAGTTCGGCAACCGCTGTATTGTCGTGGGTAATTTCACTGAATGCTTCGATCATCAGCGATTGCGTTTCGATGGGCGCCTGGTACCAGTAATAACCTGCTTTCATGCCTTTCCAGTACATGCCCATCTCTTCGTTCCGCATGGCCGTTTCTTTTAGCGACGCCATGATCTTCTTCGCAGTGGCTGCGTCGCCGGTGCGGGACAATGAAAGCGCGGTCATTCCTTTCAGGTAATTGTTTTGCCTGATCCAATCTTTTTTTGAAAGGTCCCTGAAATAATTATAGGCCTTCTTAACGTTATCGGGAATGCTGATGTCAGCGAAAAAACTGCGCATGTACAGGTAATGTATGGGCATGTAGATGACGTCGCCGGCTGGCACCTTTTTATTTTCGGGGAACATTCTTTCGTAATCCTTCTTCAACTGATCGTCGAGATAGTTGAGCGCGAGGCTGGTGATTTCATCGAGCTTGGCTTCGGATGCCGCAGGTATGGCGCCGAGTTTTTTCAGGTGGCCGATTCCTGAAACGATGTATTGCGTCATGAAGCGGTCTTCCGGCGCACCTTTCAGCCACACAAAGCCACCGGTGGGCGCCTGCATTTCTTTCAGTTTGGATAACGCTGCATTTAATTCAGACGACATGCGCACCATATCGAACAGCAGCGCGATGTTTTTCTTTTGCTGTGCCTCTGTTTTTGCTTCGAGTACCCACGGCGTTTCCTGGAGAAGGATGGATTTCAGCTCCTCATTTTTTTGCAGGTTGCTGAGGAACGCGCTTGTATCCGCATCTTTCCATTGTTCTATTATTGCCTTGAGTCGCGGCGAGCTGTTGGCGAGATGCGCCGCGAGCGCATTCGCATAATAGCGGTTGAAGAGCCGCTCAGCATTTTCGTCTTTTTCTTCGGTAAGATAAGGCAGCGCCTGAACCGCGTACCAGGCGGGGTTCGACGTGAATTCGAGGGTAATGCCCTGGTGCTGCAGCGTTTTGCTCCTGCTGCTGTTAAGAAGTTTGGGGAATGTGAATTTCTTTTCGCTGGTGTTTCTTATGGGCAGCGGTAATGACTCGGTGACGAGCATCCTGTTGGTGATGACGGGCAGAAGCGATTCTTCGCCATCACTGAAGGATTGGTTATTACCGCTGGCGGTGGCCACAATTTTCCACGTCACGGGTTTGGTGAAATGGTTGGGCACCGTGATACTGAATTTTACCGGAACAGTTTCTCCGGCTTTGGCGGTGAAGCTTTGGGTGGACGTGTTGTTGCCGAAGATTTCATCAATGGTTTTATTCGTGGTGGGATCGGTGAACACGAGCGTGGCGTTGCCGTTAAGGGTGCCGTTGCTGATGTTCACGATCCTTGCGCTCAATTCGATATTGTCGCCCTCGCGTAGGAACCTTGGCATATTCGGTTGCACCATCAGTTCTTTCTGCGTGATCATGGTTTTGGTGTCGTAGCCGAATGCCAGTTCTTTGGTATGCGCGAGCAGCATCCATTTCCAGGTGGTGAGCGCCTCCGGCGTGGTGAAAGAGAATTCAACATTACCGGATGAGTCGGTGTAAAGGGTGGGGAAGAAGAAGGCTGTTTCGTTCAGGTTTTTTCTCGGTTGAACGGAGGGGGGAGGGGTTTGGTCTTGTGTGGTTGTTGATTGGTTTTCAGATGTATAATTGAGTGATTGTTTATTAGCTGCCGGAGCTGGCAGTGCGTCGGCAAGGACCACTTCCTGAACGGCAATACCGTCAGTTGCCCGGGCACCGTAAATTCGCGAGTTTCCGGCCAATCCTTCAAAACTCTCATAAGGCACTTTCAACCTGTCATAAATTTTTACAAACCGATCTTCCCACGTCCGGGGAACATATTTTTCTATTGACGCCACCGACGTGAAATTTTCGTTGCCGCGCCAATTGCCGAAATAATTCATATTGTTCCATATGCCCGGTTGCCGCCACGCGTGCGGATAAAACTGGTCGAGCGAAGCATCGTACATCGTGGTAAGCAGTTCCGCCGCGGCTTTTTCACCTTTCATGCCGCTGATCCTCACCTTCCACGTTTCTTTTGTACCCGGAAGCGTTTTATCCCTGAATGTGGCGTAATCAATCTTCAGCATTTTATTGAGAAAGGGTACATCAATGCGATAATCATTGGCATATACGCGGTTGTTTTTTACAAAGGCCACGCTAATAGCAACACCGCCCCTGTCTGATGTGGAGATGTCTATAGTTTTTTGCAGCGGTGCGTTGATCAGTTCAGTGATCGTATCATTCGTTTTTACCAGCTCGTGCACCAGGTGAATGTTGTCGAAATTGGTCAGCAATGCATACGTCAATTCATCGCCGGGCTCTGCTGTTTTCTTACTGGCCGTCAACATGGCCACGGGTGTTGCCGACACGATCTTCTTCTTGTACACCTGCACGTATTTTTTGCCGGTAACCGGTTTGCCATCTTTGTCGGTTGCCGCAATCTCGAACAGGTACCAGCCTGCTACGAGCTTTTGCTCCGGCAGGTTGATAACGGTTTCATTTTTCGTTGTTGCGCTGGTGGTAAATACTGTTGCCGATCTGTTCCATTTCGTCATGTCTGTTTCATCGGCATATTCATCGAAAGGAAAATACCGGTAGTAATCTTCCCGGCTCATCACAAACTGGTCGGGCTGTTCCCAATATCTCTTCCTGAAAGTTTTGCCAGGCATCTGCAACCGGTAAATATTCAGTGTAACTTTTGCTGTTTGAAACGAGTCATTGAGATTTCTCGCCGCAACCTTCACCTGCTGCAGGCTGTCTGCCTGTGCGAGCTCCGGCACATCGAGTTGCAGCTTCAACGATTCGTAGGCAACAGCGATGCTGGTGTGGCCTGTTCTTGTTTCGCCGGCAAGGTCGGTAACATCGGCGCTCACCTCGTAATGAAATATGGGATGGTTGGCAGCAGGAATGTGATTGTCAGGTATAGCTTTAAAAGAAACAACGAACTTCCCTTCTGTATCCGTCACCGCTTCGCCGTGTGCGATTTCCATTTGCTGTTGCGGGTACGGCGGCCAAATTCTTGTCATGGCCCCGTATCTTACCCACAGCGGAATGATCGCTGTTCTCATCACGGTGTAACCAACCGTGGCGCCATTCACATTATTTCCGGCATAAGATTTTGCTGTGCCTTCAAGATGTATGCTGTCGTTTAGCCGGTACGTCTCGGACGGCTTATTTATTTCCACATAAAATTTCGGGCGCTTGTATTCTTCCACGTGGAAGCCGGTTTGACTTTGGTTATCGCGAATGGAGAATTCGCCATTCAACAAATTTGAAGGCAATATGAACTTTCCATTGTACGAGCCAAATTCGTTGGTGGTAAGTACCAGGCTATCCACCACCTCGTCGTTGGCATTGAATAATTTGACTACCGATTTGTGGCCGGGTAAGATTGAATTTTTATTTTCCTGCACATCCCTGTTCACGACGATGCCCTTAAAATAGATGGTTTGCCCCGGCCGGTAGATGGACCTGTCGGTAAAGAGGAATGATTCAACGCGGCTGGGTTCTTTGAACGCCTGTTCAAATACATAGCTGTCACGATTGTCGTCGAGAAACAGGCGGTCCTTCCTGTAGGTGATGTCGAGCCGGTAGTTAAAATTTTGCCTGCTTGCTTCGCTTTTCGCCACTCTTACAAAACCATTTTTGTCGCTTGTATATTTTCCTGCCGTCTGAAGGGTGTAAGTTTTCGTGCGATAATTATATTGCTCTTTCCATAACTGTATGCTTGCGTTGTTCAGTGGCGCACCCGTTACGCGGTTCAGCACATAATATTTATCGCCTTGCGAGATGTAGGCGATGTTGGAAACGTAAACGAAGCTTGCCGCAAGAGCTCCTTCTTTCACAGAAAAATCTTTACCGGTGGCAGCGATAATGGCGTATTCGCCGATGGAAAGCGCGTCTACCTTAATTTCCGCGCGGTGGGTTTGGTGATCGCGCGTGTCGGGCAACGCGGTGCTAAAGGTGTTGAGCGGCTTTATATTGATCAGCGCCTGCCAAAGGCTGTCGTTCCAGGTGTCTCTTGAAAGTGCGCGCCGTAATTCCGGGTTTACCCTGATGATCCTGACGTGTGCGTTGCTTACATTCTGGTAACTGACCAACATTCTGAATGGCTTATCAGCAACGTTCACTTTTTCCGTTTCGAGTGTAATACGCTGTGCCGTTATTTCTTTCAGCAGGTTGGCTGCGTGTTGTCTTCCTTCTGTTTCGGTTTTTGTGGCAACGGCTTTTTTGCACCACTCTTCCGCTTTTACCAGCGCGTTGCGCCAGGTGGTGTCTTTCACAGGATCGTAGGAATTTCCCTTTTCCCTGTACCATGTTGCGAGCGCATACATCACATCCGCAATATTCTGTACGTTGGAATGTTGTGCAACGATGCGTTCGAGCGCTTGTTTGTACAGCTCATCTTTTTGCGGATGCGTTCCGAAATTGTGTACGAATTCGAGTCGTTGGAGGTTCGCATCTACCAAAGCTTCCTTTGTTGCGTCATCCAGGTGAAATGCCATGAGCTCCTGGAATATTTGCAATGCCTTGTGGTGCATCGACAGCGAATCGGATGTTGCGAACTCATATTGCGCAAACGATGCCGCATCGGCGAAGGCCATGCTGTCGCTGATCTCGAAAGCGTACGATGGTTTGGTAAGATATCTTTCATCGTTCCGGAAAAAATCGACTGCGCGAAACGCGAGCAGGTCGTACAGCGTGGGGTGCAGGTGCCTTACGTTGCCTTTAATGAGAATCGGATCGTATTTGCCGAGCAAGGTTTTTTTCAGGAGTTCCTCGTTATTTAATGAGGCCACGTAATGATCGCTGATCTTTTTGTACAGCTCGCTGATGTCCATCGTGGCGATGTCATCGCTTTTGATATTGGTAATTCTTGTGCGGTTGTAAAATTGCCACCTGTTCATTTGCAGGTAGCGCCAGTAGCTGCCGCCTGCAATGCTGTGGAGAATGGATCTTGCCGGCTCCTTTGCCTGTGTGATTTCCTGTTCGATCAATTTAATGTTGTCGTATTTGCCCTCGTCGGATAAGCGGTCGCTGATGGCCATTTTGTAGATCAGGGCTTTCACCAGATGCACATCATTATCGTTTTTTTTCGCGGCATTATAGATGATATCCACCTCTTTCAATGCAGATTGCGGCAAGCCTTCTTTTTCGAGGAGCGAGTCTATATGTTTCCACTTATCTTCCAAGGTATCTTTTTGCTGTGAAAATACAGCGAGGGAGAAAATGGATAAGGCGGTTATTAACAGGATCTTTTGATATGCCATCTGGTTCGTTTTGTACTTGATCTCATTTTATGA
>CBIGXK010000079.1:0-12971 GCA_966193805.1 uncultured bacterium
GTGAACATGAATGTATCGAGTAATTATTCAATGATCCTGAATGCGGAAAACGAGAACAGTGAGCCAGTGAAAGTTGATTTTGTTAACCTTAAGAAAGCTGCAATGATCCTTCGTGCCCTGAATCACAAGCTCAGGCAGCAAATCGTGAAGTTGATAGATGAGAACGAGAAGCTTACGGTTACCGAAATCTACATAAAACTAAGGCTCGAACAATCCGTCGCGTCCCAGCACCTGGCCATCTTGCGCCGTGCGGGTGTCGTGAAAACTACCAGGGACGGTAAGTTTATTTATTATTCCGTTAACAGTTCAAGGATCGAGGGTATCATGAATTGTGTGCATAGCCTAACTGAATAAGATCATTACCTTTGCGGCATGCTTATCCAACAACTCTACACTGGTTGTCTCAGTGAAGCCGCATACTATATTCAGAGCGATGGCGAAGCCGCTGTTATCGATCCTCTCCGGGATATCGAATCGTACCTGCAGCTCGCTACCCAGGAAAAGGCCACGATCAGGTATATTTTCGAGACGCATTTTCATGCTGACTTCGTCAGTGGCCATCTCGACCTCCAGGCTGCCACCGGCGCTCCAATCGTCTATGGGCCGAATACCGAAACCAACTTCCCCATCCATCTCGCCAAAGACGGCGAAAAGTTCAAATTAGGCAAGGTGAGCATTGAAGTGCTGCACACACCCGGCCACACGATCGAATCGACGTGCTATCTGCTTCGCGACGAAGACGGAAAGCCGCACGCAGTGTTTACAGGCGATACGCTCTTCGTGGGCGACGTGGGCCGTCCCGACCTCAGCAGCGGCAACCTCACCAAAGAAGAGCTGGCTTCCATCATGTACGATTCTCTAAGAAACAAAATAATGGCGCTCCCCGACGATGTGCTGGTGTACCCTGCGCACGGGCCGGGCAGCAGTTGCGGCAAGAACCTTGGCCCCGAAACGACCAGCACCCTCGGTCAGCAAAAGGAAACGAATTACGCCTTGCGGGAACAAACCCGCGAAGAGTTTATAAAAGCTGTTACCCACGACCTCGATGAACCACCGCAATACTTTCCAGTCAACGCACGCATTAACAGGGAAGGGTACGACAGCCTTGAAAAAATTCTCGATAAGGCCCTTACGCCACTGTCGGTAGAGGAGTTCAGAGAAAAGATGCAGCATGACGAAACCATCGTTCTCGACACGCGCCGGGCCACCAGCTTTACACAGGGGTTCATCCCTAACGCCATAAGCATCGGACTGGAGGGAAGATTTGCGGAGTGGGCAGGTGTTTTACTGTCGTTCGAAAAGCCCATTCTGATAGTAGCCGCCCCGGGAACCGAGCGCGAAGCGGTGATCCGCCTCGCCAGGGTGGGCTTCTCATTGATCAATGGGTATTTAGCGGGCGGCTTTGAATCATGGAAAGAGGCCGGCGAGCCGATCGACATGATCATCGACGTTGAGCCCGATGAACTGGCTATGGACATTCCGCACGATCCCCGGCTGGCAGTGGTAGATGTGAGAAGGGAAACTGAGTTTGGCGATTCTCACATCGTAAATGCCGTTAATCTGCCCCTGGATGAGCTGAACGATCCCGTGAACATTTCGAATCTGGATGAGGATCTGAATTTTTATCTTCATTGCGGAACGGGCTACAGGAGCGTGATTGCCGCATCGCTGATCAAGCGGCAGGGAATTCACAACATCAGGAACATATTGGGCGGATTTGAACGGATCAGGGAACAGGAAAATATTGCGCTTAAGAAAGAGAACAGTGTACTGAACTAAACGGGAGACGGGAGACGGAAGGAAGGTTAACTTCCTTTAGGCGGTTCTTCATCGATCCACAACTCACTGTACTCTGGCTTCCATTCTTTTTTCCAGCGCCGATGGCTCCACAACCACATTTCGGGATGCTGCCTGATCACTTTTTCCAAAAAGCGCGCATACTGCCTCGTCAGCTCGCCCGCCGGCAGCGTAGCCGCTTCGCTTGTGCATATTTCATACTCCATCCGGTAATACCCCCTTTTCACTTTGTAGATCTGCCCAAATGCTACAGAAAGGTTGCCCGCAACGGCGCCCCTTTCGGGTCCCCAAACAAAAGGCGTTGGTCTTCCGAAAAAATTAAGCCAGTAGGCCCTTGAAACATCTCCCGGTACCTGGTCGGCAACCAGCACAAGCAGGTATTGCGTGTTCCTGTAAGGAATCATCTCTTTTCTCATTTCCGTGGCCGGCAGCAGAATATTGTTGCTGGCCTTTCTCAGTTTCAGCATTATCCGGTCGAACGTTTTGTTTTGAACAGGCATATACACCACGATCATGGGAAACGACAGGTACCGCGTAGCGCCCACGTTGGCCAGTTCCCAATTGAAATTGTGCCCCAGCAAAAACTGCAACTTTTTTCCCTTTCGGTACTCTTCTTCTAATTGCGTATTGTCAATCGTAAAATGTTTGGACGCGTACGCAGCGCCGCCCGACAATATCTTAAGGGTTTCAATAAAGTTGTCGATGAAATTCTTGTAGAATTGTTTTTCTATTTTCTTTTTTTCTTCTGCCGTCCGTTCCGGAAAGGCGATGTTGAGATTGTTCCTCACTACCTGCTTGCGATACCCGAATACATGATAAATGACAAAATACACGAAATCCGAAAACAGGTACAACACCCGGATCGGCAGCAGGGACAGGGCGTACAAAAATCCGTAGGCTAGGTAGTACATGGCTAGGTGTTGATCCAGTTTTTGGCGTCCTGCTCCACGTGGTTGAGCTCAATCTTCACTTTGAATTTATTCCGCAGATGACGTGCAAGACTATCGGCAGCGAACACGCTCCTGTGCTGCCCGCCGGTACATCCAAAACTCACCTGCAGGTGCTCAAATCCTCTCTTGATATAATCTTCGACGGATATGTCCACGATCGTATAAATGCTATTGAGGAACTCGGCGATCTTCGATTTTTGTTCGAGAAAATCCTGGACGGATTTATCTCTCCCTGTCAGTTGCTTATATTCCTCGAATCTGCCGGGGTTGAGTAATCCGCGGCAGTCGAACACAAAGCCTCCACCGGTTCCGCCCACTTCCGGCGGTATGCCTTTGCGGTAAGAAAAACTGTTGATGTGCACCACCAGCGGCGTGCCTTCATCGGCCTGCACCGGTTGAAAGCGGTCAATAATTTCATCACTGACGACGAGGTTCAGCAGCCGGTCGAATTCCGGCAGTTGAATACCCGAATTTTTATTCGCGAGAAATGATTTCAAATTGGTCAAGGCGAGCGGAATGCTTGTGAGAAAGTGCGCCTTGCGTTCAAACAATCCCCTGAACCCATAAGCGCCCAGCACCTGCAGCAACCGGATCAGCACATAGCCGTTGTACCGGTTCACAAAAGGTATCCGTTCAACTTTTTCCGACAGGTTTTCTTCAACGCACTCAATATAATATTCCAGCAGCCTGTCTTTCCATTCGTCAGAAAGCTGGGCCCTGGCCTGCCACAACATGGAGGCCACGTCGTATTGCAACGCGCCTTTCATCCCGCCCTGGTAATCGATAAAATGAACCTGGCCGTCATCTGTCATCACGTTTCTGCTCTGAAAATCGCGGAACATGAAATATTTGTGCTCCGCACTGGAAAGGAAAGTGCTGAGTTGCTCAAAATCTTCCAGCAATTGTTCTTTATCGTAGGGCGCCTGAAGCGTATCGAGAAAATAGTATTTAAAATAAAGCAGGTCGCTCATGATGGCCTGTTTGCCAAATTCCCGGCTGGTTATGCACCTGCTGTAATCCAGGGAATTATCGCCTTTGATCTGTAAATGTGCCAGTTGTTTAAGTGAGGCCTGGAACAAGGCATACACCTTCTCATGCTGTCCCAATTCATCCAATTGGTTCAGTAATGAAACGTTTCCAAAATCTTCCTGCAGATAAATAGTCGTTTCTTTGTTGACCGCCATAATTTGCGGCACGGGACAGCCGCAGGCCCTGAAGTGTTTCGAAAAATAAATAAATGTTTCGTTCTCGCGGATATTTCTGCCATAGGTTGCTATCGAAGTAATTCCTTCTCCATAAGCTCTGAAATAAATGCGATCGCTTCCGCTCTGTGGTATCTTTTCAATAGTAACAACCGGCGAGCCGTATGTTGCGCGGAACAGTTGTTTTATTTCCTCTAGTACTTCATCCATAGTTAGTCGGCAAAAATAACGGATTACAAAGGATTGACCAGCTCTTCTTCCTGCGGTTCCCGGCTTGTTCTTCTGCCGGGATTTCGTTCCATATCCGCCCTCAAGGTGTGTTCCAGTTCTTCGATGTAGGAACGCGCCGTCACAATATACTCGTCAGTGTTCCTGATGGAAGCGAGTTTTTTGAGGGTTTTCTCATCGTGAACGAAAAATTTACGCGCCGCCTTAAATACTGCGTGTTGCGGGTAACCCAGCGACTTCATAACGTCTACACCCATTCGAAGAGAGGTGTCGATCGTTTCGCGGTACACGTGCAGCATGCCTGCGTTCATCAGGTCGTATGCATCGTAGCGGTTGGCTGCTCTTACGAACATCCTTAGGTTGGGATAATGTTTCTTTATCGTTTCGATGATCTCGAGTCTCTTTTCGGAGGGTTCCAGCGCGATGACGATCAGCCGCGCTTTCGCGGCGCCGGCAGCTTCCAGCAGGTCGTGCCGCGATGCGTCGCCATAATATACCTTGAAGCCCATCCTCCTTAAAATTTCCACGCGCTCCGAGTTGGTATCCAGAATGGTGGTATTGATATCGTGAGCGCGCAGGAACCGGCCAACGGTATTTCCGAAATGCCCAAAACCCGCTATGATCACAGGATTTTGTTCATTGATGGCGTCGGGTTCACGTTGCCGTCCGTCTGGCTTGTTGCACGCATTTAACCGGGGTTGAAGCACTCTTTCATTGATCATCATTACAATAGGTGTGATTGCCATGCTGATGGCGACCACTGCCATCATCGAATCCGACACCTCCTTGCTGATGATTCCTTCATGCATGGTAAATGAAAGCAGCACAAAAGCAAATTCACCAACCTGGCATAGCGAAAATGCAAACAGCAGGCTTTGGCTGGTATTCATTTTCGTTGAACGGGCGATGACGTACAGCACGGCTCCCTTTATCACCATGAGCAGTACGACGATACCGAGTATCCGTAATGGATCGCTTATCAGTAATTCGAAATTGATGGAGGCGCCAACGGCTATGAAGAAAAGCCCGAGCAAAATTCCTTTGAAAGGCTCGATGTCGCTCTCGAGCTCATGTTTGTACTCGCTGTTGGCCAACACTACGCCCGCAAGGAAAGTGCCCAGGGCCGGACTGAGGCCCACCTGCGTCATCAAAACCGCAATGGCAACCACCAGCAAAAGCGCCGTTGCGGTGAAAAGCTCCCTTAACTGCGTGCCGGCTACGATGCGGAAAAGCGGCCGTACGAGGAACTTTCCCGCAACAAATATTGATGAAACAGATCCCAGCACCACAACGCCCTGTTCCCACGCGGGAAGTCCGGAAACGAGCGTCGAACCGGAATAGTGGTTGGGATTTGTGTCACCCGTGCTTAACGACAACAGGGGTAACAGCGCAAGCATGGGTATGACGGCGATATCCTGGAAAATGAGAACAGAAAAAGCAGTTGCACCGGCCGTTGATTTGGTCAACCCTTTTTCTGCCAGGGTTTGCATCACGATGGCCGTTGACGACAGTGATACAATCATTCCGATGGCGACGGATGCGCGCCAGTCGAGACCGGCGAAATAGGCCAACATACCCGCAACGATACTCGTTACGACAACCTGGAGCGTTCCCAGGCCGATGATGGTTCCTCTAGAGCGCCAGAGTTTTTCAGGTTCAAGTTCGAGGCCGATGAGGAAGAGCATCATCACCACGCCAAATTCAGCAAAGTGCATGATGTCTTCACCCTCCGATCCAATGAAGTTGAGCAGTGCAGGGCCGATGATGATGCCGGCCAAAAGATATCCTAACACTGACCCCAGTCCCAGCCTTTTTGACACAGGAACCATGATCACGGCAGCGGCAAGATAAACCAGCGCCTGAAACAGGAATGAATGTTGGTCCATAGTTATTGAAGTTGCAACAATTGTAGAATTAATTTCATAAATGAATTTAAGAATATCGCATTAGCCTTGTTGTGAAGACTTCTTCGTTAATTTTTTTTTAAGTTATCAGCGCTGGTGCTCAATGATTTACTTAATCGCGAGGATAGGCACATAGTTTGCATGAGGGAACGGTAAATAAGTTTTTCCATGCAAAAGAGGATTTTAGGGTATGTATTACTGGTATTAGGATTAGGGGGAATGGGATTAGCAGGTTATTTATTTGCAGTGGGTACCGGCGGAAGAGGTCAATTAATTGAAGTGTGCAGCTATATGATTTTGGGCGCCATCTGCTTTTTTGTCGGTCTCAATTACGTTTATACAGATGCTAACAAGTTTACGGAAGAACATCTCCAGATCACACCCGAACTTGAAGAAGTGTCGCCGATACAGCAACAATGGAGAACCATCCATATCGCGAAGCAGCCTGCAAGGCAGGCGCGCGAAAATGCTTCGGCAGACGTTGTTTAGAGCCCGTTTTTATTTCCATATTCACTGATGAGCTGCGCCACCAGGGCGGTCCAACCGGTTTGATGGCTCGCTCCAAGGCCCTTTCCCGTATCGCCGTGAAAATATTCAAAGAACAGCACCAGGTTCTCATTGCCCGGCTGCTTGTAAAACCAACTGTATTCATCATTGTAGATGCGGCGGTTGCCGTGCTCGTCCTTTTCGAATAAACTGATCACCCTTTTTGTCAGTTCGTCTGCCACCTCCAGCAGGTTCATCATGGTACCGGAACCCGTTGGACATTCAACCTTGAATGTATCGCCGTAAAAATTGCCGTAGCTGCGGATAGATTGTATGATAATATAATTAATCGGCATCCACACGGGCCCGCGCCAGTTGGAATTACCTCCGTAAATATCTGAAGTTGAATCGCCCGGATCGTAGCGGATCGTGTACTGGACGTTATCAACGGTAACCGAATAGGGTTCCAGCTCGTGTTTCTTCGAAAGTGCGCGTATACCGCCGGGTGAAAGAAATTCATTCTCGTTCAACAATCTCTTCAGCAGGTAAACGAGGCGGTCCTTTCTTACAAGCGACAACAGCAATTCCTTGCCGTCACTTCGTTCCTCATTTGGCCAAAACCTGTTGTTTTGTTTCCTGTACCGTTCGAACCACGCGGTGCGCTTCTTAAAGTCTTTCATCTTTTCAAAAACAGCGCTCTCGATTGTGGAAACGGCAAACAGGGAAGTAAGTCCCACAATCGATTGAATTCTCAGCGGCTTTGGATCATTGCCGCGCACCACCAGCACATCATAGAAGAATTTGTCTTCGTCGTTCCACAGCCTGTGTTCGTTCAGCGCTTCTGCAATTAACACAAAGTGTTCAAAAAACTTTGTGGCCATGTCTTCGTACGCAGGGTCATGAGTGGCAATTTCTATCGCCATGTCCATCATGTCGAGCGCGTAGGTGCCCATCCAACTGGTGCCATCGGCCTGCTCGAGCTGCATTTCGCCCGCGAAATGGATATTACGGTTAAAGACGCCAATATTGTCCAGGCCGAGGAATCCTCCTTCAAAGATGTTGTTGCCATTCAGATCCTTTCTGTTGATCCACCACGTGAAATTGATGAGCAGCTTTTGAAACACTTTTTTCAAAAATGGCACATCGCCAGTGCCTGTCTGTTTCTTTTCAATTTTGTACACCTGCATGGCCGCCCAAGCGTGTACCGGTGGATTGACATCACTGAAGTTCCATTCGTATGCGGGAAGCTGTCCATCCGGCTTCATGTACCACTCGCGCATGATCAGCAATAACTGGTGTTTGGCGAAAGTAGGATCGGCAACGGCCATGCAAATGCTTTGAAAGCCAAGGTCCCACGCGGCGTACCATGGGTACTCCCATTTGTCGGGCATGGAGATGATGTCCTGGTTTTTGAGATGCTTCCAGTCGTTATTTCGCCCGGTCATTTTATTGTTGCTGACAGGCGTGATGCCATCGCTTTTGTTGAGCCAGTCTTCCACATCGTAGTGGTAATACTGCTTGCTCCACAGCAGCCCTGCAATAGCCTGCCGTTGAATGTTCGCCATATCCTCGCTCATTCCTTTTGGCAGAATGGCGCTGTAATATTCGTCTGCTTCGGCTTTGCGGACGCTGAAGATGTCCTGAAAACCCTTTTCGAAAGGATCCTCGGCAAAGGCGTTGCTGAGCCGGCAATAAAGGGTTTTTGTGGCGCCGCCGGCAATTTTCAACTTATACACAGGTGCACATTTCGTTCCTTTCTTCCTGCTCCTCAATTCCGGTACGTTCAAATGGTTGATGATCGCCTCATGAAACGCATCTTTTGTGAACACTGATTCGTTCGGTGCATTGGTAACCTTCAGCGTATTCGTTTCATTATTGGTAAAAAGGAGGTCGTTCGGTTTCTGAAAATAGAAATAATAATTCGGCAGGCGCGAATGTTCGGCCTTCACGCAGGTTTTGTTGACAAAGGTAATGGCAGGTTCTTTTATTTCCGGCTCATTGCGCCACCGGTTGTAGAACCACAAGGTAGGCAGTACGGTTACTTCTGCTGATTTTGAATATTTGTTGGTGATGTCAATGCGTATGTAGATGTCTGTTGGGTTTTTCTTTGCATAGGTGACCTTAACATCGAAGTACTCATTGTTATTGAAAATGCCGGTGTCAAGTATTTCATATTCCGGTTCTAACCTGGTGCGCTTCCTGTTTTCGTCGCGTAGTTGTGCATATGGAAACTCCTGTTGCGGATATTTATACAGGTATTCCATGTAATGATGAGTGGGAAGGTTGTCGAGGTAATAATACAATTCCTTTACATCTTCGCCATGGTTGCCTTCGCCGTTGCGCAAACCAAAAAGGCGTTCCTTCAGTATCGGGTCCTTGCCATTCCATAACGCGATGGCGAAACACAAATTCTGAAAAAGGTCGGAGATGCCTGCGAGACCGTCCTCTCCCCACATGTACGTTCGGTAAGCGGCATGATCGAAAGGGAAGTAGTGCCATGCGTTGCCATCCTGGCTGTAATCTTCACGTACCGTTCCCCACTGGCGTTCACTGAGGTAAGGTCCCCATTGAACGATGGGTACGGCTTTCCCTGCGTTTGTGGCGAGACGTTGATGTTCGGCGGTCATTGGTGCTTTGGTGCGAAAGTACGATAAAGCGTTTGCCGTAATATTGCATTATGTCAAAACTTTTCGAACCACTACGGATAAAAGATATTGAGTTAAAAAACCGCATCGCCGTATCACCGATGTGCGAATATTCATCACAGGATGGATTTGCCAACGACTGGCACCTTGTGCATCTTGGCTCGCGCGCCATCGGCGGCGCCGCCCTTGTGTTCACTGAGGCAACGGCTGTGTCGCCGGAGGGACGGATCTCACCGGATGACCTGGGCATCTGGAAAGACGAACACATTGATTTTTTAAAAAGGATCACTTCATTTATTCACGATCATGGTTCGGTTGCAGGCGTTCAGCTTGCGCATGCGGGCCGCAAGGCAAGTGTAAGCTCGCCATGGCTGGGCAATAAGTACCTCGGTGAAGACGAACGCGGGTGGCAACCGATGGCGCCATCTCCCGTTCCTTTCCGCGACGATACACCGTTGCCGCATGAATTGAGTAAAGAAGAAATAAAAAAAGTGGCGCGCGATTTTGCACAGGCCGCAGTGAGAGCGAAGGACGCGGGTTTTAAAGTAGTTGAAGTACATGCGGCGCACGGCTACCTGTTGAATCAATTTCTGTCGCCAATAAGTAACAAAAGACAGGATGAGTATGGCGGCAGCTTTGAAAATCGCATGCGCCTCACACTGGAAGTAATTGACGCGGTGAAGAAAGAATGGCCCGAACGCAACCCTTTGTTTGTACGCATTTCTGCTATCGAATGGGTGGATAACGGCTGGAGCATAGATGATTCCGTGAAGCTGGCTGTTAAATTGAAGGAGAAAGGGGTTGACCTGGTCGATTGTTCCAGTGGCGGAAATGTGAGCAGGGCGAAAGTTGAGATTGGTCCGATGTACCAGGTTCCCTTTGCTGAAAAAGTGAAGAAGGGATCGGGTATCCTGACGGCGGCCGTTGGATTGATTACCACTGCGCAGCAATGCGAGGAAATTATTTCGGAAGGAAGAGCAGATATGGTTTTCCTGGCGCGGCAGCTTTTACGCGATCCTTATTTTCCGTTGCATGCAGCGAAGGAGTTGAACGAGGATGTGGAATGGCCCAATCAATATTTAAGAGCCAAATAACCCACTCCACACTCCCTACATATTCCTCCTATACTGCCCGCCCACTTCATACAGCGCGTGGGTAATCTGGCCCAGTGAACAATATTTCACTGCGTTCATCATTTCGGCAAAAATATTTTTGTTGCTGATAACGGCGCGTTGCAGTTCGTGAAGGGCATTTGCGCTGAACGGTTCATTTCTTTTCCAGAATGCTTCCAGGTTCTCAATTTGCTGCTGCTTTTCCTCGCCGGTGCTGCGAATGACTTCGGCAGGCACGATGGTGGCGCTTCCCGTTTTATTCAGAAAGGTGTTGACGCCCACAACAGGCAGCTCGCCGTTGTGTTTCAGGTGCTCATAATACAGGCTCTCTTCCTGTATCCTGTTTCGCTGGTACATGCGTTCCATCGCACCGAGAACGCCCCCGCGATCCGATATCCGTTCAAACTCTGCCAGCACGGCTTCTTCCACCAGGTCCGTAAGCTCTTCAATAAGAAAGGAGCCCTGGTTGGGATTTTCGTTTTTTGCGGTGCCCAGTTCGCGGTTGATGATCAGTTGAATGGCCATGGCGCGTCGCACCGATTCTTCTGTGGGCGTTGTGATCGCTTCGTCGTATGCATTTGTGTGAAGGCTGTTGCAATTGTCATAGATCGCGTACAGCGCCTGCAGCGTTGTGCGGATGTCGTTGAAGTCTATTTCCTGCGCATGAAGGCTTCTGCCGCTCGTTTGAATGTGGTATTTTAATTTCTGGCTCCTTTCATTGCCTTTGTACAGGTGTTTGATTGCCTTTGCCCAAATCCTTCTCGCCACCCGGCCGATAACACTGTATTCAGCATCCATGCCGTTGCTGAAGAAAAAACTAAGGTTCGGCGCGAAGTCGTCGATGTGCATGCCCCTGCTTAGATAATATTCGAGATAGGTAAATCCGTTGGCAAGTGTAAAGGCAAGTTGTGTGACAGGATTGGCGCCGGCTTCGGCAATGTGATAACCACTGATGCTGACGCTGTAAAAATTTTTTATCGAGTGTTGAATGAAATATTCCTGCACGTCGCCCATCAGCTTCAAAGCAAATTCGGTGCTGAAGATGCATGTGTTCTGTGCCTGGTCTTCTTTCAGGATATCGGCCTGTACAGTGCCGCGCACATGGGCCAGCGCCGAAGCTTCAATTTTTTTGTAAATATTTGGTTCGATGGCATTGCGGTCGGCAAGTCTATGTTCCTGCATGTATTTTTCGCACTGCTGGTCTATGGCTGCATTGAGAAAAAAAGCGAGGATCACCGGCGCCGGACCGTTGATCGTCATGCTCACCGAAGTGTTGGGGGCACAAAGATCGAAGCCGCTGTACAGTTTTTTCATGTCGTCGAGCGTGGCGATGCTGACGCCGGCGTTGCCCACTTTTCCAAAGATATCGGGGCGCTCGGCAGGGTCCTCGCCGTAAAGGGTAACGCTGTCGAACGCTGTTGACAGCCGGATGGCCGGTTGCCCTTCGCTGAGGTAATGAAAACGCTTATTGGTGCGCTCGGGTCCGCCTTCGCCGGCGAACATGCGTGTGGGATCTTCATCGAGGCGTTTCAGCTCGAACACGCCGGCGGTATAAGGGAATTCGCCGGGAACATTTTCCCGGAGCTGCCACCGCAAAATATCGCCCCAGTCTTTATACTTCGGCAAGATCACCTTATGGATGACGGTGCCCGAAAGGGTTTTTGCGGTCAGGGGTTTGCGGACTACGCGGTTCCTTACTTTGTATTCGAAAAAATCGGAACGGTATGTTGCTAACCGCGACGGCCATTCGGTGATGAGGTGGCGGCAGGCATTATCGAGCTCCTTTTCGGTTGCAACGACCAGCGATTCTATTTCTTCTTTTGCCGCGCCGGATACCAGTTCAAGAGCGCCCTGCAATTGGTATAACCGCGATGCAACGGCGCATTGGCTGTTTACCCAGGCATCATATTTCCTGTTGCTTTCGGCGATCTCTGACAGGTAGCGTACGCGTTTCGGGGGAATGATGACAGTGTTATTCTGCGGTAATTCGACAGTTTTTTTCTTCTCTTCCCGGAAGATAAACCCTGTTTTCCGGTTCAACGTCTCCATTAATTTGCAGAACAATTTATTGATGCCGGCATCATTGAACTGGGAAGCGATGGTGCCGATTACGGGAAGGTCGTCGTCGCCTGCCGTCCATAAGTTGTGGTTGCGTTTGTATTGTTTGCGGATGTCGTGCAGGGCATCGGCGGCACCTGCCTTGTCCGATTTATTGAGAGCGATAAGATCTGCATAATCGAGCATGTTGATCTTTTCGAGCTGGGTCGCTGCGCCGTATTCCGGTGTCATCACATAGAGGCTCACGTCGCAGAAGTCGAGGATGGAGGTGTCGCTTTGTCCAACGCCTGCAGATTCGAGAATGATCAGTTGATAACCGGCCAGGCGGCAGATATTAATGGCCTCCCTGACGTACGCGCTGAGCGCAACGTTATCGTCGCGCGTGGCAAGGGAGCGCATGTATGCCCGCGGGTGGGAGACCGAATTCATGCGGATGCGGTCGCCTAAGAGCGCGCCGCCGGTTTTTCTGCGGCTGGGGTCAACGCTGATCACGGCGATGGTGGTACTGTCGGCAGCAGAAAGGAACCGTCTGACGATCTCATCGGTTACGGATGATTTTCCAGAGCCGCCGGTGCCGGTGATTCCTACC
>CBIGXK010000080.1:0-12955 GCA_966193805.1 uncultured bacterium
TCGCAATACTGAACCGCTCATCAGCAGCCTTCGCGATGTACGGCTGCACTCCCCTTCCTTCGCTGCCCATCACCACACACGACGGAACGGTAAAGTCAATATCTTCCAGTTGCCTGCCGCCGTCCATCGCCGACACGAAAACTTTTATGCCATTCAGGTGCAGATCGTCGATAGCCTTCAGCAAACTGCCCACGCGGCAAACCTGCAGGCGTTCCAGCGCGCCGGCCGACGCTTTCAGCGCTTCTTCATTAAGCGCACCCACTCCTTTATCGGGAATAATCAGCGCCTGCGCACCGCAGCAAACCGCGGTTCTTGCCATACCACCGATATTTCTTACATCCGTTACACCGTCGAGCATCAGGAACAAGGGAACCTCGCCGGCACCCACCACCTGGTCAATGACCTGCTGGAGATCCATATAGCGGATCAGTGCAGCGAGCGCCACACACCCCTGGTGGTTCGACCTTGTATAAGAATGAAGCTTTTCAGCAGGCACTACCTGCACGGGCACGTTTGCACCGCGGGCAAGCTGCCTGATCTTTGCAATCACATCACCACTTACGTTCGACTGCAAAAGTATCTTGTCGATGGCTCTTCCCGCTTCAAGCGCCTCAATCACGGGTTGGCGTCCTATTATGATGGAGGGGCGCTTGGCGCCGTCCCTCTCAGGTGATCCTCCCATCGGTTATCATGAGTTTAACTTTTAAAATGGCAGCAACGGTAATGGAATCGCTTATCTCGCCATCTTCAACCATGCGGTAGGCATCTTCAAACCGCATCTTTTTCACTTCAAGCTGCTCCGTTTCCTCCGGCGAAGCCATTTGCTGCTCAAGGTTCCACGCAAGGTAAACGAAAGCATGTTCATCGGTAACGGAGTTGCTGAGATCCATCTCCAGTATCTTTTCCCACGAATGCGCAACAAGCCCCGTTTCTTCCTGCAGCTCTCTTTGCGCGCTGACAAGCGGATCCGTATGGAGGTTGCCTCCCCCTTCCGGGATCTCCCAGCTATATTTATTCATTGGAAACCGGTACTGGCCGACGAGATAAGTGTTGAGTAATTCGTCGAGTACGATGACGCCGATGGCGTAATTTTTAAAATGAACCTTGCCGTAGATGCCTCTCCCTCCGCCGGGATTGATAACGCCAAACTCCGTCACCCTTATCCAGGAATTATCGTAAACCTCATTTTCTGAGAGAACCTTCCAGGGATTGTCCATATTAAGTTCAAACTTAAAAGTTAAAAGTTAAAACCAAAGGCATTGCAACCAGTTAAATGCTGCAGGAATTTCTTTATTTAATTTTCAAAGGTCCAGGTTCTAAAACCCGATCGCAGTTATTTTTAACTTCTAAGTTTTAACTTTCAGCGTTTAAATTCCAAACGCCTTCTTAATCTTTCCCACGTAATCCAGCTTCTCCCACGTAAACAGTTCCACTTTCTTTTTGATCACCTTACCGTCGGGCGAAGAGAAAGTTTTTTCCACTGCTTCATTCTTGCGGCCCATATGTCCGTAAGCCGCAGTTTCACTGTAAATGGGATTGCGAAGCTTCAGGCGCTGCTCTATGAAATAAGGGCGCATGTCGAAAATAGATTCGACGGCTTTCGCAATCTCGCCGTCGCTGAGCTTCACTTTTGCAGTGCCGTAAGTATTGATATAAATTCCCATCGGCTGCGCCACACCGATAGCATAAGAAACCTGCACCAGCACCTCGTCGCACACACCTGCCGCCACCAGGTTCTTGGCGATGTGCCTCGTGGCGTATGCCGCCGACCTGTCCACTTTCGATGGATCCTTGCCGCTGAACGCGCCACCGCCATGAGCCCCTTTACCGCCGTAGGTGTCAACAATTATTTTTCTTCCCGTCAATCCCGTGTCGCCATGCGGTCCGCCGATCACAAACTTGCCCGTAGGGTTAACATGGTACCTGATCTTGTCGTTAAATAGCTTTCCGTACTTCTTATACTTTGCCTTTACGCGGGGGATAAGGATCTTTTTGATGTCATCGCCAATTCGCTGCTGCATCTTTGCCTCGGTGTCGAAGTCGTCGTGCTGGGTGGATACTACAATGGCGTCTATTCTTATCGGTTTGTTGTTATCGTCATATTCGAGTGTAACCTGGCTCTTGGCGTCGGGGCGCAGGTACCTGATCTGCTTGTTCTCCCTCCTCAGCGCGGCCAGCTCTATGAGCAATTTATGAGCAATGTCCAGTGCAAGCGGCATGTAGTCTTCCGTTTCGTTGCTGGCATAGCCGAACATCATACCCTGGTCGCCGGCGCCCTGCTCTTCCTTTTTCTTCCTGTCCACACCCTGGTTAATGTCTGCCGACTGTTCGTGAATGGCAGATAATACCCCGCAGGAGCTGGCTTCGAACATGTATTCACTTTTCGTGTAACCGATTTTGCGGATTACGTTGCGGGCAATTTCCTGCACATCGAGGTAGGCCTTCGACTTTACTTCGCCCGCGAGCACTACCTGGCCGGTGGTTACAAGCGTTTCGCAAGCCACTTTGGATTGCGGATCAAAAGCCAGGAAATAATCTATCAATGCATCTGAAATTTGGTCGGCAACTTTATCGGGATGACCTTCAGAAACACTTTCAGATGTAAATAAATAGGGCATGTTCAGTAATATTGAATGATAGAATTATTTGAAGTAGCGCAAAGATAGGAGGAGGTATTAAATCTTTGAATAAATTATTCGCAGCCGCACCCTCTTCGGATCAGTTGATCCGCCGCCATACAGCACCACCCTTCCCGAGGCGACCGGGGTATTGACAATGACACCGAGTTTGCCGGATGGCTTGTCGGTGTATTCGGGTATGAAATTCGGCTGTGTGGTAAATGGCGCGTACACTTTCAACGTGTAGCTCGGGAACTTTTTGGTGACAATGCTTTGCACATAGCGCGAGAGGTTGAAAACATACTGGTCGTTCTTCAATGTGCCGCCCAGTGCGGTGAGATCGTAGCCGGGCGCCGCGTTCACCGGAATAAAGTCGTTACGTATTGTAAAGGCAGAGTCGCCGGTGGAACTTATCGCGTCAATGAACATGAGTGCAGGGGGGCTGTAAAAACCATCGTTGCCCGGATATTTTTCCAGGATGAGCTCGGCGCGGTGAATAACACGATTATTGAGTGTGTCAAGGCCGGGAATCTTTATCGTGGCGTAAGAACCTGGCGTACTCTGTATGTATAATTTTTCGTCATTCGGCACATTGTTCGTTACGTTGGCCAGGTAATCATTTTGGGGATCCCTCCTGATAATATTGGCGTGTGGATCGTTGGTATGCGAAAAGTAAGGTGAGATGGTGTCGGCCTTGCCGTTGTTCTGTATGCGGCAGTAAAAAGTTATCCTGGTTCGGTCGTCGTCGCTAAGATCGAAATAAGCGATCGCATTTTTTGTGGGCGACGTTTCTGTTGCTTTGATCCGCAGTCCACCGAAATTCTTTTTAAAGACCGTATCATCGCGGTAAGCTGTGGTGGTGTCGTAATTGACGAAGCGGCGCGCCCAGGAAGTATCGAGCTTTATGCGCAGCTCGTTTACGGTGGCAACCGATTCGTCAGAATTTTTATATTTAACGGAATCATTGAGCGTAAGAAAATTCACCGTGGCCGTTCCAATAACATCGTCTGCAACGGGAAATTCCGGCGCGGTCAAATAATATAATGAATCCGTAAAGGGAACAAAGCGGTTGTCAATTTCTTTTACCTCGAACTCCTGAACGGAGCTGCTGTCGCCATAAACACCGGCATAAGCAAGCGAAAGGACCACTGAGTCGATGATCACCGAATCTCTCTTCACAAATGGATAGGCCCTGTAGGCCTGGGGTGTGAACGAAGCATAGGTAAAGGCTTCTGTTTTACCGAATTCAGGGTCGTTGTCAATGATGCCGATGGCATGCGCCTCATCATCCAGCATTCTTGTTGTGTCGCTAAACAACTGGTTGTCGGTGATCACATCCAGCACCGTCTCAAAAGTGTTCACATTATCTGCTGCGGGAATGAGTTCGTTGCCAAGGTCGGTGGTATCAATTTTAGAACAGGAACCCAGCAGGACAGCAGAAAATGAGCACGCCAGTACAAAAGCCAGATGATATCTCGTCACGTAGAGTTAGATTATGATTTTGATGAGATTTAACCTATTTGGCAAGGTCGGCATATAACTGTAAATAGTCTGTTAAATCAGACTCTGCATTAAAATGAAGAACTTTTTTGCCTCTCACCTTTCCGAATTCATCGGTAAGTTTTTTATCGATTTGCCCGGCGCCAAATGTGACGGCATCGGCATACGTTGCTCCGCCGCGCATCATCGCAATATTATTGGCATCCTTGAAGGGTTCAAGATCTTTTTCTTTTAGCGCCCCGTTAATGTTGATGATCTTCAGGAAGTCGGCACCCAGCTTTTCCTTGAAGCTCGTACTGCCCAATGAGTACACCACTTTGCTGTGGGCAAACACCGGTTCCTTTTTATAATAGGTTTTCAGGTACAACGGTATCAATCCCGTCATCCAGCCGCTGCAGTGAATTATATCGGGGGGCCATCCGAACTTCTTAACGGTTTCGAGGGCGCCTTTGCAGAAGAACGCTGTGCGGAGTCCGTTATCCTCAAACCACTTTTCATCTTCGTCGTGAAAAATATATTTTCTTTTGAACAGATCCTCATTGTCGAGAAAGTAAACCTGCAGCCGCGCATTAGGTAACGAGGCCACTTTGATTTGCAGGGGGTAGTCGTCGTTGTCGATCGATACGTTGATGCCGGAGAGCCTCACCACTTCGTGCAAACGGTGGCGCCTTTCATTAATGATACCAAAGCGGGGCATTATGCAACGTACCTCAAAGCCACCCTCGTTTGCCTTTATTGCCAGCCGATTGACGATCTCTGAAAATTCTGTGAGTTCCAGGTAGGGAGACATTTCGTTGGCAATAAATAAAATTCTTTTCTTTGTCACCATTATTGATAAGAATTGCTTTGGAAGAACTTAAAAAATTAGTTTGCAAAGGTAAGGGTTTTCATGAGAATCTGGTACCCTGGACGCCGCGCCCTCACATAACCGAGTGAAAATGACAATTATACACAAGCCCGCCCAACTTCATAATCACCTTCAGCAATACCGGCAAAAACAAAGTTCCATTGGGTTCGTCCCCACCATGGGCGCGCTCCATTCCGGGCATCTCACCCTCGTCGAACGCTCGGCGGCCCAATGCGACGTTACCGTTTGCAGCATATTTGTTAACCCCGCACAGTTTAACGACCCTAACGACTATGCCCGCTACCCCAACCGGCTCGGGAACGACATAAAAATGCTGGAAGCGGCCAATGCCACGGTGCTGTTTCTGCCGTCGGCAGAGGATATTTACCCTGATGGAACCGCCGGCCTGGAAACTTACGACCTGGGATACCTGGGAACCATCCTGGAAGGCAAGTTCCGGCCGGGCCATTTCCAGGGAGTTTGCCAGGTGATGAAACGCTTGCTGGACGCAGTGCAGCCCCATCAATTGTTCATGGGGCAAAAAGACTATCAGCAATGCATGGTGGTGGAGAAGCTTCTTGCGGATGCCAAATTCGATGATGTACGGCTCGACAAATGCCCCACCCTCCGTGAACGCAATGGCCTCGCCATGAGCAGCCGCAACCTGCGCCTCACTCCCGAAGAAAGGGACAAAGCCGGGCTTATTTACGCAACGCTGGTTCATGTGAAGAACAGCAGTCGCCCCGGCGACCTTCGCGATCTGAAGAACGATGCGGCATCGCGGCTTGAAAAAGAAGGGTTTCGGGTGGATTATTTTGAGATAGCCGACGCCGTTACACTAAAGCTGGCGGATGAATGGAACGGCACCGTCCGGTTGGTTGCGCTGGCCGCGGCATTTGTCGGCGAAGTGAGGTTGATTGACAACATGTTACTGGATGGTTAATCTGTATCAAGGTCGGTTGTTTTTATTAGTTTTGCGCAGCTATGCAGATAGAAGTACTCAAATCGAAAATACATCGTGCGGTCATTACTGAAGCCAACCTCAACTATGTAGGCAGCCTCACCATTGATGAAGATCTCATGGATGCTGCGAACCTCATCGAAAACGAAAAGATCACCGTGGTCAATGTCAATAACGGGCAGCGGCTGGAAACTTACATCATTAAGGGAAAGAGAGGATCCGGCGTGTGCTGCCTCAACGGTCCTGCAGCAAGGCAGGGCGCCGTGGGCGACGTCGTGATCATCATCTCTTATGCTCACATTGACTTTGAAAAAGCAAAGACGTTCAAGCCATGGATAGTTTTTCCTAAAGAAGGCAACAAACTATAACGACCATATGTCAAACAGCGCGGATGAATAAAAAAGCAGTCGCCACTCTCCAATACATTTTTTTCCTGGGTGTCGGAATATTTCTGTTGTGGCTCACGCTAAGGAAGTCCGACTGGAACGCCATCGTCAACGATCTGTCCGACGCAGAATACATCTATCTTGTTCCCGCAACGCTGATGCTCATCCTGAGCCATTTCATTCGCGCCCTGCGATGGAAGATACTGATTGAGCCGCTGGGCTACCGCCCCTCCACACTGAACAGTTTTTTTGCGGTGCTCATAGGGTACTGGGCCAACCTGGCCGTTCCGCGCCTTGGCGAGGTGCTGAAGTGCACCATCCTTTCACGCTACGAAAAGGTTCCGGCCGACAAGCTCGTGGGCACCATCGTCGCCGAACGCGCCATCGACGTATGCAGCCTTGTGGTGATCATGCTGATCACCGTGTTTTCACAATACCAACTGATCGGTGACTTTGCCGCTGAAATTTTCAGAAAGTTTTTCAGCTCACAGTCGGGAAGCTTTTCAGTGGTCAAAGTAGGTGCGGTGCTGCTCATCCTCGTAGCATTTATTTTATTATTCGTGTGGTTATTCCGGCGGCTCAGTCATCTGCCGCTGGTCAGCAAAACAAAGAACATTTTTCTCGGCGTATGGGAAGGATTGATCAGCATCCGCTTCATTAAAAACAAGGGACTGTTCCTGTTTCATTCGGTGCTCATCTGGGCACTTTACCTGTACAGTACTTACATGGGTTTTTTCGCCATGCGCGACATGGCACAGTACGGCATAAAAGGAGCGCTTTCAGCCCTCACCTTCGGCAGCTTCGGCATGATCATTCCTTCGCCCGGCGGTATCGGCTCGTTTCAGTACGCCATCCAGCAGGTGATGGTACTGTACGGCGTTACACCCGAAAAGGGCCTTTCGCTCGGTATGCTGATCTGGTTCGCACAAACCGGCATAGTGATCTTATTTGGTACCGTTGCCTTTCTTTTGCTCCCCGTAGTAAATAAAAAGAAATTAAAAGCTGATGAGAAACACTGAGGTTGTTAAGCAAAAAATATACACACTGCCGACGCTGCTGCGCAAGCTCGAACAGTTGAGGCTGACAGGCACGACAGTGAGTTTTACCAATGGATGTTTCGATATTTTGCACAGGGGGCACATCGCCTCTCTGTCGCAGGCTGCCGCCGAGGCGAGCGTCCTCATCGTTGGGGTTAACAGTGACGCCTCAACGAAAAAATTAAAAGGAGAAGGAAGGCCCGTCAATGACCAGGAGTCGCGCGCGCTGCTGCTGGCGTCGTTGTTGATTGTAGATGCAGTGGTGATATTCGATGAAGAAACGCCGCTCGAACTGATCAAAGCCATCAAACCTGATGTGCTCGTAAAAGGGGGCGACTATACGATCGATCAGATTGTGGGCGCCAAAGAAGTGCAGGCCTACGGCGGTAAGGTGGTCATCAATCCCATTGTGGAAGGTTACTCCACCACCGGCCTGATTGCAAAAATTCAGAAATTATAATTATCGTCTGCCGTACAGGCGCTCCACCTCGTTAACAATGTTCTCGATCACCCTGTCCTGGTCGTTCGCATCATAGGCCTGCTTGAGGTTGCTGCCATAAACGAAGGCCACGGTTTGGAAGATGCGTGCATTAAAGCCGCCTTTGTATTCTTTGAGAATTTCGTAGCAATTGTTACCCGTTTGCCGGTTGATGAGTTTCATCAGCACCTTGCCCTGGTATACAGAAAGATTTTTTATCGGATCGCCGAATTCTCTCTTCAGATCTTTTTCTCTCGACTTGATGTATTTCTTTCTCGCATGCTTATTGGGTATCGAGGCAAGCTTGCGGTTGATGTCGTTGATGATGAACGCAGCTTTACGCGCATAAGGATAAGTAACATAAACGGCGTTCCTCAGCCTGCTCATCTCCTTTTTTCTTTTCAGCAGCTCTGGCGGGTAAGGAACGGAAACATATACCCATTCGAGGTTACCTCCGGGTATTAGCTCTCCATTTTGCACAAGCGCCGGAACGGGAATTGTATCATTTGGGCCGAGGACAGGCAAAGGTACGCCTGCCTGGTCATGCTGGTTCTCCTGCGCGCCGGAACGCTGCATCGACATCACAAACAGGCCACAAATAAGAAGCGGGTATTTTATCTTTCTCATCAGGTACATACGGAATACGAAATTAATAAGTTTTCGTCCTTACCAATAGCCCCGGTTCGTTTTTTATACTGAATACAGGTAAATCCTTAGAAATCAACCCTGTTCCCTTTATTCAGCTTTATCCTTCTTACCATGCTCATCACAAAGCCCGTCACCATGAGGATGGTGCCCAGCCATAAGAGGTTAATGAATGGAAACTGAAGAACCTTAAGGGCGATAAACGGTGTTAAACTGGACGATTCCTTAACGTTTACCAGGAACCTGTTATTGCCGTCGATTCCCGAAAGACCGATGGCCAAACCCTGTGAAAATACAGTGTCTATTTCATAGCGGGGCTGGCCGTCTTTGTAATAAAAAACGGGGTTCGCCACATAACTTCTGCCATCGGCGTTCGCCACCTTTATTTTCGCCATGATCGCCGTGTCCGTTGGCTTGAAATCGTACTTGTCGTCGTTGGGGTTCGATATCACGTCTTCCAGTACCATCAACCCGGTTGAGTAGTAAAGTGTGTCGCCGGGTTTCATCAGCGTCTGCTTGAACCTTGAAGTGTCTTCCTGTACTGCCTCGGCGTAGGTTATGTAGGAGAATATGTCCTTGTTCCAGTAGTGTTTTGCATCGGGGTTGGCCGACATGCCCTCCTGTCCCTTTGTGTTTTTGATGAGATCGGGTTTCAGCACGAAGGAGTTGCCGTTTTTCTTGTTTTCCATCTGGATATGGAAGAACGTCTTGTTTTTCCCCGCACTGTCTTTTTTGTAAGTGGCCCAGTACTTGCCCATGTCGATGCGCACGCCTTTGAAGAGAGTAAGATTTTCGGTTCCCTTCTGCTTGCTTTCGGGCGCAAAATTGAGCGGGTTCACCGTGTTGATCGACAGCACTTCCTCTTTTGAGGAAGAGATGAGAATGCCGACCAGCATCATGCCGAATCCCACGTGCCCGACAGACGCTCCGGCGGCTTTCAGCTTGCCGTTGAGCCCCGCCCAAATGTATCCGGCGTTGGCCACCACCGCGTAAATGGCCGCGAAGATGGCAACGTGAATCGCTGCCAGGAAACCCGCGCCAAACCTGTTGTAGTCAATATCACCGAATATGCTGACGGCGGCAGATATGCCAGCGGCCACCAGCGACGGCACCAGGATTTTTTTCCAGAACATCGCCCTGTTCGTGTTCTTGTACCGCAGGTACTGCGTTACCGCCGTAAGCGCACCCAGCACGATGGCCACAAAAACCTGGATGCGGTTGTAAAAGAATTCGACCTCCTCTCCCACTGTGTACCCCGTACCGAATACCTTATTCACGAGCGGCAGCGAGGTGAATGCAATGATGAACATGGCCGAGAGAAATAGGATCAGCGAACCGATGAACATCCAAAATTCGCGTGAATAATTACTTTCCTCTTTCGCAACGAACGGTATTTTTTTATACCGCGCAAAATACAGGATGAAGGAAGGGAGAAGAAAAATCGCCACAAACAAACGCAGTTGCCAGTTCAGCCCCGAGCCGGTAAACGCGTGAACGGAAGTATCCTGCAGGTCGCCGCTCCTGGTGAGGTAGCTGGCGTAGAGAACGAGCACGAACGATGCGAGAAAGAAAAAGTAGGTGGGACGAAGCGAATGACCAGTTGAATTGTAAATAAGCAATGTATGCAGGCCGCCTACCAGTACCAGCCATGGAACCAGCGAGGCGTTTTCGACGGGATCCCACGCCCAGTAGCCGCCGAAGCTCAGCGATTCATATGCCCAGCGGGCGCCCATCATGATGCCGAGGCCGAGAATAGCTGCTGAAAAAAGCACCCAGGGCACTGCCATCTTTGTCCAGCCTTTATGGTCGTTTTTCCATAAGCCCGCCACGGCGAACGCAAAGGGCACAACGGTGGAGGCATAACCAAGGAAGAGTATGGGGGGATGGATCACCATCCAGTAGTTCTGGAGCGTTTGGTTAAGGCCGTTGCCATCCTGCATGCTCGGGAGGCTGAGGTAATTGGCCCTGCTGAAGATGGGCGCATCCTGGAAAACTTCGCGGGTGAGGAGGAAAGGGTTGCTGCCGATCTTCAGGTTGAAAACATAGATGCCGATTACCATGGTGGCCAGGAAAAGCTGCATGAAGCTCATGACCGTCATTACCGGCGCCTCCCATTTTTTTGCGGAGCGGATCAGCAATATGCCCAGTACGCCCTGCCAGAAGGCCCAGAGCAGGAAGCTGCCCTCCTGCCCTTCCCAGATGCTGCTGATGAGGTAATGGGTGCTTAACGACCTGTCAGAATGATTCCAGGCATAGTGGTACTCGAAATAATGCCGGGAAATGATGTAGTAGATGATCGCGAACACCACGACCACGCAGACCGCATTGAGGATGTAGGCGATGCGGGCCATTTTTCTCCAACTGTTCTGCACCTCGGGCAAGACGGAGCGAGCCGACCTAAAATAGGCCACTGTGGCCACCAAAGAAGAAACGAGGGAAAGTACCAGCAGGAAATGCCCGAGCTGGCCCGGAAATAAGTGTTCACCTATGTAGTTCATCCTTAGTCATGATTTTGGAACGGCAGGATGTCTGCACTGCCTGATCCATGGCGTTAATTCTGGCTCAGGTTGTTCTGAGCTGCTTTGGGATCATCTTTATATTTGGAAGGACATTTGATCAGTATGCCGTCTTTGCGCGTGATTTGAAACACATCTCCCTTCATCGTTCCCTTCAGTACTATCCTTTCGCTCTTTTCCATGTCGAACGGTTTCTCGAAATAATATTCGACTTTCGCCCTGTTTCCCAGCGAATCAACGATGTGGAAAGAAGTGTAGTTCGCGTTCTTTACCGGGTCGTATTGAATGGGGTTGGGCACCGATTTGTCCAGTTGGGCAATGACGGTTACGGATTTGCCTTCTTTTTGCCTGGCGGATGCAATCGTTTCGTAAGTGGAAAGATCGCCCATCAGGCTGATCAGCACTGCGATAACTACGGCAATTCCCACAAGCATTACAATGTGTATCTTCTTCATACTGGTTGATTCGCGGGCAAAGTTACTTCAAAAACAATAGCGTTTCGAATGATTAACAACCTTGCGGTAGGATTTTTGTTCCTACCTTGCATATCTTTTTTAAAAACGAAAGGGAATAATGCTCAATTTTGATGATTTCAATCCGAATATTGCCAGTAACCCCTCCAACAATATTTACGGATTTCCAACCACCGAAGAAGACGCCCGCCTGGTGATACTTCCCGTTCCCTGGGAAGTTACCGTAAGCTATAACGCCGGCACCGCCCGCGCCGCCGAACATATCCACAAGGCCAGTATGCAGGTGGACATCTTCGACCCGGATTACGCCGATACATGGAAGGAAGGTTATTACATGAGGCCGGCAGATAAAAAGATCCTGATGAAGAGCGACTACCTGCGGAAAGAAGCTGAACTCTATATCGCCTACATCTCGCGTGGCGAGGACCTTCGCAAGAACGCCTTCATGTGCAAATCGTTAAAAGACATCAATGAAGGAGGAGCCTTTCTCAACGAATGGGTGTACGAACAAACCAAAAGCCTGATGAACAGGGGTAAGCTGGTGGCACTGCTGGGCGGCGACCACAGCATCGCCCTTGGGTATTTTAAGGCGATTGGCGATAGATTCGGTGATTTCGGCATACTGCAGATCGACGCACACTGCGACCTCCGCAAATGCTATGAGGACTTCGATTATAGTCACGCAAGCATCATGTACAATGCGCTGGAAGAAGTGCCGCAACTGAAAAAACTGGTTCAGGTGGGCACCCGTGATTTTAGCGAATCCGAATGGCAATACATAAACGACAGCAACGGAAGAGTGGTTACGTTTTTCGACAGGGACATCAAGCGCAAACAGTACGAGGGAGCCACATGGAAACAGATTGCCGATGAAATAGTGGAGCAACTGCCGGAGAACATCTATTTGAGCTTTGACATCGACGGCCTCGATCCCAAATTGTGCCCCAACTCCGGAACGCCGGTACAGGGAGGCTTTGAAACCGAACAGGTGTTTTACCTGCTTTCAAAAATAAAGGAAAGCGGCAAGCGTTTCCTCGGTTTCGACCTGGTTGAGGTGGGCATCGGCGAAAGCGACTGGGACTCGAACGTGGGCGCAAGGGTGCTCTTCAAACTGTGTAACATGCTCACTGCCGCCAATCAAAATAACAGTGGCAGATAATCAACTTTACACCTACGTTATCGTTCTGCGTAATGAGACCTCCCGTTACGTGAACATCATCGGTTTTTTGCTGACGGCGGGATCGGCGCTATTGTTTGCAAGGGAAATGGTTTTGCGGCACGAGGTTATTCTACCCTATCTGCTCGGAGTGCTGTTTATTGCCGGCCTGATGCTGTGGAACGTTTACGTGCATTTCAAAACCGACCGCAGCGTTCGCTACAGCAAGGCACTGCTGGTGGCCGCGCTGGTGTGGATGAAAATGCCTTATTTTCAATGGTTGTTGATTGTTTTTGCCATTCTGGCCATCCTTGAACACCAGGCCAAACTAGCGCCCG
>CBIGXK010000081.1:0-12731 GCA_966193805.1 uncultured bacterium
TTTCCTGGCTCTCGCTCTACAGCAGTTCCCAGGTTTTCATATTTTTTTGGCGGGTGGGTTCTTTATCGAGGTAGATGCGCATGCCCACTTCACCTTTCGCGCTCATTTCGGCGGTGGAGCAAATGATGCCGGCGGCACCCATATCCTGCATACCCACTACGGCGCCGGTTTGCAGCACCTCGAGACATGCTTCGAGTAATTTTTTTTCCTGGAAAGGATCGCCCACCTGTACGGCAGGAAGGTCCTCGGCGCTTTCTTCGGTGATATCCGCGGAAGCGAACGACGCACCGCCGATGCCATCTTTACCGGTGGCGCTTCCCACGAAGAACACGGGGTTTCCTATCCCTTTCGCCGTGGCCGAAATAGTTTCGCCGGCCTTGAGAATGCCGACGCTCATCGCGTTCACCAGCGGGTTGGTGTGATATCCTTCTTCAAAATAAATTTCGCCGCCAACAGTTGGCACGCCAAAACAGTTGCCGTAATGGCCGATGCCGTGCACCACGCCTGCCAGCAGATGGCGTGTTTTAGATTCGGCGAGGTTGCCAAACCGGAGGGAGTTGAGTGAGGCTATGGGCCGGGCGCCCATGGTGAAGATGTCGCGGTGAATGCCGCCAACGCCGGTTGCCGCTCCCTGGAACGGTTCAATGGCCGATGGGTGATTATGCGATTCTATTTTGAAGACCACTCCAAACCCGTCGCCAATATCCATCAGGCCCGCATTTTCTTCACCGGCTTTCACCAGCATCTTCTTTCCTTCACGCGGAAGGGTTTTGAGCCACTTGATTGAATTTTTATAGCTGCAATGCTCGCTCCACATGCCGCTGAAGGCGCAGAGCTCATTGAAATTAGGCGTTCTTTTCAGTTTTTGCCTGATGAGTTCGAATTCTTCCTCTGTGATCCTGAGCTGCGCCGCGGTGTTAACTGTTACTTCCATGATAGTGTTCATCCGGAGTTTTTCGTCTTTTCAGGGGCCGGATGTAAGTCCCCCGGACTTTCAAAGGCCGAAATTAAGGTATTCGCGTATTCTGCTATGATTTTGCGGATGTCGAATTTCTCGATCACCAAAGCACGTCCTTTTTTGCCCATCGCGCAACGCTCTTCGGGGGGCAGGTTCAACATCTTTTCCATTTTATCTGCCAGGTCGAACGCATCGTTAAGATTGCACAGGTAACCATTTACCTGGTCGTGCACCACTTCTTTGCAACCCCTGTTGAGTGAGGTGACCACCGGAATTTCCATGCTTGCGGCCTCCATCAGGCACCGCGGCACGCCTTCATTATAATAAGAAGGAAAGACAAGGCAGTCGGCCTGTGCCAGGTAGGGCCGCACATCATCGGCAAACCCGAAATAATGAATGAGCCCTTCATTTTTCCATACCTCGAGCAGGGCAGGATCGATGGAGTCGGGATGGCCCGCCTCGAAAAAACCGATTAAGTTGAACACCGCAGGGTAATGCTTACGGCGAAGGATGCGCGCCGCGTCGGCATACAAAGAAACGCCCTTGCTTTTAAGGAGACGCGTACTCATGATAAATTGAAACGGCCGGCCGGCACCTGCCGCACGATCGTGCCCCGGCGCAAAATGTTCGGTGTTCACCCCTTCGCCCGCAAGAACTTTCATCTTGACGATGCTCACGATCTTTTCTTTCACAAACACTCTTGCATCTTCATTGTTCAGGAACCATACCTCCCGCGCATTTTTCAACGCTCTCCTGTAGAGCAATTTTATAATACGGAACAACCAGTTTCTTTTTGCAAATGGATAACCGAGGCCCGTGATGACCGCCACGCTGGGTATATTGCGCGCACCTGCTGCCAGCGAACCGTAAATGTTGGGCTTGGCCACATAGTGAAAAATAAAATCGGGTGCAATGCTGCGGTATAGGCTGCGGAGCCGGAGATAAAAACGCAGATCTTTAACCGGGTTTTCTCCCTTGTTGTTGAAATCGATAGCGATGAACCTGCAGCCCTGCTGCACCAGTTTTTCCGCATAATCATCGGGGGGAGAAAGAACGACCACCTTGTACCCGCTGCTGAGCATCCACTTGATCACATCCAGCCGGAAATTGTACACCGACCATGCATTGTTGGAAACGAAGACAATCGTTTTGCGCGGTTCAGCGACAACAGGTGTAGGCATAGATGGTTCCAAAAGTAGAGATTTGATCAGGAAACGTGCCGCTTAAAATAATTTTATTTATCCTTACAAAAAACTATCCATGCGTCTAAAACCGCAGGCATTAAGCCGGAAGGAAATAATCGCCGGGTATTCAGTGAAACTGATCCTGGGATGCCTGTATGGTTTTATCTATCTCCATTTTTATGATGGCGACGATACCTGGGGACTCTACCAGTCTTCCCTCCAGGAAACCTCGCTGCTCCGCAGCCATCCCCTGCAGTTTTTCCGGAACGAATTCACTCCTTTGCATTCCATTGAAATAGGGCACAGCTTTGCGCATATTGTAATGCTGTACCAGAACGACCTGCAATATGCCCTGCTGGTGAAAACAATGTCGATACTCCATCTCGTTACCGGCGGTAATTATTATATAACGGTGGCCGTGTTCAACGCCATTGTGTTTTTTGGACATTACCGGCTGTTTAAAATGCTGAACGAACAATTTCCCGGGCGGCGAAAACTTTTTTTCGCATGTGTGTTCCTGTTTTTGCCGGCGGTGTTCTGGGTTAGTGGCTATCGCGTTGAAGGGATGCTTTTGTTTTTCCTTTCGTTGTACCTGCTGCACCTGTTCAGTAAAAAAGAATACACTGCTAAAAGGATCATCTTCCTGCTTGTCGGTTTTATCGGTGTGTTTATTGCGCGGCCCGAGGTGGCGCCTTTTTTATTAGTCGCTTCCGTGGCTTATTGGGCAAGCAGCATCAGCAAGCGACCCTACTTGTCGTTCGCGACCGTTTATCTTTTTGCGGGAGTCTTGTTTTTTGCGTCGGCCGGGTTTTTGCCTTCGGGCGGGCTGCCCGGCGTCATGGCCAAAAAACAAGCGGAGTTTATGGCGCTGAAGGGCACCGCATTCGACCTTACCCCGCTCGACCCTTCATTTTCAGGGTTTATGAGGGTTATGCCCGAGGCGTTTGCCAATACGTTTTTGCGGCCCTTTCCCTGGGAGGCCAGTGGCGCCCTGCAGCTCATGGCTTCGGCCGAAATAATCGTTTTCTGGCTGGCCGTTTTTATCTGTATATTTAACCTGAGCAGCGACTGGAAGCTTCGTTTAAAGGATCCCGTTATATTGTTTTTGCTGGTATTTGGCTGCTCGATGTATATTTCGATAGGATGTATTGTGCCCTTTCCCGGGGCCATAATAAGGTACAAAGCGGTTGCCGGCCTTCTCATGATTTGCTGTTTCGCAGCCTTGGTAAGGAACGTTGAACGGAAGTAATTAAGATTTTTATTAATATGGCATTTTGAGGCTAAAACCCGCTCAAAATGCGCCCACCCTTGCAGAAAACTTATCTTTTTGCTAAAAAACCCGTAGAAACCGCCCTTTTTGACGCTAAAAACTTTTTTGAACAGCCGTTTTTGTCGTTTATTTGCACTTCCTAAAATATATTAAATGGAATCATTACGCTTCAAAGCTATCAACGACCTTACCAACTCTGCCAATGGGAAAGAGGTCGTACGCGCCACCAAGATTACTGCAATTTTCAACGAAAATGTATTTACCCTCAAAGTGGCAAGGGAGTTCCTGAGTGATGAAGCCTACAAGAGTCTTGTGGCTTCGGTAAAGGGTGCCAAGAAAATTGACCGCTCTGTAGCCAACCAGATCGCATCCGGTTTAAGGCAGTGGGCCGAGCTGAAAGGCGTAACTCATTTTACACACTGGTTCCAGCCGCTTACGGGCTCATCTGCAGAAAAACACGACTCATTCTTCACGCTGAAAGGCGATGGAACGCCCATCGAAACCTTCGACGGCGACACACTGATACAACAGGAACCCGACGCTTCCTCCTTTCCAAGCGGCGGCCTGAGGGCAACCTTTGAAGCACGCGGATACACTGCCTGGGACCCGTCGTCTCCGGCATTCATCATGGATATAGCGCAGGGCAAAACGCTTTGCATACCCACCATCTTCGTTTCCTACACCGGTGAGGTGCTCGATTACAAGGCGCCCCTGCTGAGGGCCCTTGAAGCACTGAACAAAAATGCTGTCGAAGTATGCAACTACTTCGATAAAAATGTTACCAAGGTTACCGCAACGCTTGGCTGGGAACAGGAATACTTTGTGGTGGATGAAGCGATGTTCAATGCGCGCCCCGACCTTATCGCGAGCGGCCGCACGGTATTCGGGCACGCCCCCGCAAAGGGACAGCAGCTCGAGGATCATTATTTCGGCTCCATCCCCGAGAGAGTGTATGCCTTCATGCGCGATTTTGAAACAGAATGCTACCGCCTCGGCATTCCCTTACGGACAAGGCACAACGAGGTGGCGCCCGCGCAGTTCGAATGTGCGCCCATCTTTGAAGAAGTAAGTTTGGCAGTTGACCATAACACCCTCCTGATGGATATTATGGATCGCGTGGCCAAGAGACATAAATTAAAGGTGCTTCTTCATGAGAAGCCCTTCGCCGGCATCAACGGAAGCGGCAAGCACAATAACTGGAGCATGGCAACCGATACCGGCGTCAACCTCCTGGCCCCGGGTAAAACGCCCAAGACCAATCTCATGTTCCTCACCTTTTTCGTCAACACCATCAAGGCCGTTCACGAATACGCCGACATACTGCGCGCATCCATCGCCTCTGCCGGCAACGACCACAGGCTGGGTGCAAACGAGGCACCTCCTGCCATCATCTCGGTGTTCATCGGGCAGTACCTCTACAAGGTGCTCGAAGATGTGAAGCAGAGAGTGGGCGATAAATTCGACGAGCAGGATGAAGCCATCCTCAAACTCGACCTGCACAGGAGCATTCCCGAACTGCTGCTCGACAATACCGACAGGAACCGTACATCGCCGTTCGCGTTCACCGGTAATAAATTCGAGTTCCGTGCAGTGGGTTCGGCGGCAAATTGCGCCAACGCCATGACCGTTCTCAATACCATCATGGCACAAACACTGAAAGAATTCAAGAAAGATGTTGACGCCCTGATCGAAAAAGGCGAAAAGAAAGAGATCGCCATCATGCACGTGATCCGCGAATACATCGTCAGCAGCGAGAAGGTATTGTTCGAAGGCGACGGCTACAGCGAAGACTGGCACAACGAGGCAGAAAAGAGAGGATTGCCGAATGTACGCACCACTCCCTATGCGCTCGACTCAATGGTTACCGACAAGGCGAAGAAACTGTTTGAAAACAATAATGTGTACAGCCACGCGGAGCTTGAGGCGCGCCACGAAATAGAACTCGAAAAATACATCAAGAAAGTACAGATAGAAGCCCGTATTATGGGAGAAATGGCCACCAGCCACATCCTTCCCGGAGCCATCCGCTACCAGAACGTGCTGCTCGACAATATCAGGGGTTTGAAGGACCTCGGCCTCGAAGACAGCGCCTACTCCAACCAAAAGCAGATCCTGATGAAAATATCAGAGCACATCAGCAAAGTGAGCGGATTGGTGGAAAACATGATAGACGCCAGGAAGAAAGCCAATGTGCTCACCAACACACGTGAAAAGGCAATTGCCTATTCCGAAAAGATCAAGAACGAATATTTCGATAAGATCCGTTATCACGTAGATAAGCTCGAGCTGTTGGTAGGCGACCACTACTGGCAGTTGCCCAAATACAGGGAGATGCTGTTCTTAAGATAATATCATTCGGATAATACCATCCCAACAATATAACCCCGGTTAACGCCGGGGTTTTTTGTTTTTGAACATGCCTGCAATGTTGAAAGTCATCCTTTGCCAGAAGTTTCTTCGGCTGTAAGGCATAGCCTCGTGCAGCGCCACACGATGAGTGATCACTATTTTCCAGAACTGTGAATGGTCCCTGCCATCGGGACCCGTGAGTGTTGACCGCAACTTTGTGTCCGATAAAATTTCGTTGTACACCGACTTGTTATACGTGGATTGATGCATCCACTGCTCGAGCATGTGCTGCTCGCCGGCAGTTATCTTTTTCCCTTCCGCAATTTCCTGCAGCACTGAACAGATATCTTCGTCCGATATTTTCTGATGCGATGCCATGCCGTAGCAGAAGTTTGGTCAATCAAATGTAAAAAAAGCCCAATACTTATTCCTGGTTCTTTTTTTGGAGGTTGCGGCATAAATTGATTCATCATTAAATAGTTCGTTTTAGCTTTAGCAACTATGAATACGATGCAACAAACCATGAGGTGGTACGGTCCGCAGGACCCTGTGAAGCTTTCGGACATTCGCCAGGCCGGATGCGCGGGTGTGGTAACGGCGCTTCATCATGTGCCGACCGGCGAAGTGTGGACGGTGGAAGAAGTGCGTAAACGACGAAAAGAAGTGGAAGACGCAGGAATGACGTGGGAAGTGATAGAAAGCCTGCCCGTGCATGAAGACATCAAAATGCGCAGCGGTGACTATAAGAAGTATATCAGCAACTACCAGGAAAGCCTCAGGAATGTTGCAGCATGCGGGCTCAACGTGGTGACGTACAACTTTATGCCGATACTCGACTGGATGCGAACCGACCTCGCCTATGCGATGCCCGACGGCAGCAAGGCGCTTCGTTTTGAAAAGTCGGCCTTCATTGCTTTTGACGTATTTCTTTTGAAACGAGAAGGTGCGGAAAACGATTACACCGCCGATGAATTGAAAAAAGCGAAAGCGAGGCTCGACAAAATGAATGACGACGAAAAGAAAAATCTCTTCGCGAACACTTTAATGGGCCTGCCCGGCAGGGACGATAGTTTTTCGGATGAGCGGATGCGCGCCGATCTCAAAACCTATGAAGGCATTGATGCGGCAACGCTGAAGCAGCATCTTTTTGAGTTTTTGAAAGAAGTGGTTCCGGTAGCCGAAGAGTATGGGTTGAAGATGGCCATTCATCCCGATGATCCCCCCTATCCTATCCTTGGCCTGCCGCGCGTGGTAAGCACCGAACAGGATGCGAGAGAACTTATCGATGCGGTACCTTCGCCTGCAAACGGGCTGTGTTTTTGTACGGGTTCGTATGGTGTGCGGGCAGATAATGATTTGCCGGGGATGGTGAAGCGGCTCGGTGAGTATATTCATTTTCTTCATTTGCGCAGTACAAGGAGGGATGAGGAAGGAAATTTTTACGAAGCGGATCATCTTGCGGGTGATGTAGACATGTACGCGGTGGTAAAAGAAATTGTGCTGTTGATGAAGAGGAGGAACGTGTCTATTCCGATGAGGCCGGATCATGGCCACCAGATGCTGGACGATCTTGGCAAGAAAACAAATCCCGGGTACTCGGCCATTGGACGGCTGAGGGGGCTTGCCGAGCTTCGCGGGCTGGAGTTGGGGATTTTGAGGAGCGTGTAGGGAGTCCTCGCAAAGGCGCGAAGATTCGCAAAGGTATCCCCTGCTGGCGCGGTGGACCCCAAAAACAAATAAAAAAATATTCAACCAACCATCAAAATCTATCCCTATGCGTTCATTTCTCGATGAGAATTTCCTGTTGGAATCAAAAACCGCGGAGCGGCTCTATCATGAATTTGCGAAGGAAATTCCCATCATCGATTACCACAATCACCTGCCTCCGCAGGAGATAGCCGAAAACAAGCAATTCGGGAATATCACACAGGCATGGCTGTACGGCGATCACTACAAGTGGCGCGCAATGCGCACATGCGGAGTGGATGAATCATTCATCACCGGTAACAAACCCGATTACGAAAAATTCGGGCAATGGGCGGCAACGGTTCCCTACACACTCAGAAACCCATTATTTCATTGGACGCATCTCGAACTGAAAAGATATTTCAACATCGATGACCTCCTGAAAAATTCCACTGCCAAAAAAATCTACGACGACGCATCAGAAAAGTTGCAGTCGCCCGAATATTCCGTACGTAATTTACTGGCGAAGATGAACGTGGAACTGCTCTGCACCACCGACGACCCAACAGATACGCTCGAGTTTCATAAAAAGATAAAAGAAGATGGTTTTGAGGTGGAGGTGCTGCCTGCTTTCCGCCCCGATAAGGCAATGAGCACCGATCCGCAACTATTGACCGGCTATGTAAAGAAACTGGAGGCCGCAGGCAACGTCTCCATCAGCACATTCGACGAATATTTATCTGCATTGAAAGGAAGGCACGATTACTTTGCCTCTGTGGGTTGCAGGGTTTCCGATCACGGTCTCGATCATTTATTTTCGGATGATTTTACCGAACAGGAAACGAAGTCCACATTCAAAAAACTATTAGCAGGACAAGTGCCGGATGAAGGCGAGCAGCTTCGGTTTAAATCGGCGATGCTGTATCATTTCGCAACATGGGACCATGAGAAGGGATGGGTGCAGCAATTTCATGTTGGCGCCTTGCGAAATGCGAATTCCAGAAAGCTGAAAGAGCTGGGCCCGGATACGGGATGGGATTCTATTGGTGGATTTTCCCAGGCAAAATATTTAGCGAAATTTCTTGACAGCCTCGATAAAAAGAACACGCTGGCAAAAACGGTGATCTACAATCTTAACCCGTCCGATAATGCCATATTCGCCACGATGCCCGGTAATTTTAATGACGGAAGTGTTGCAGGGAAAATTCAGTGGGGATCGGCGTGGTGGTATCTTGATCAAAAGGAGGGAATGATCAACCAGATGAATACGTTGAGCAGCATGGGTGTTATTTCGAAGTTCATTGGAATGCTGACGGATTCAAGGAGCTTTCTTTCGTTTCCGCGACATGAATATTTCAGGAGGATATTGTGTAATTTATTCGGACAGGATATCGAAAAAGGCGAATTACCGAATGACGTCAACTGGACGGGAAAGATTATACAGGATATTTGCTATAATAATAACAAACATTATTTCGGATGGGAGTGATGGGTAATGGGCAATAGGCAATAGGCAATGGGCAATGGGCAATGTCCTCCCCCGGTCCCTTTGGGACCACCCCCTCCAGAGGGGGAAAGTAAGAGCATATCCCCCGCTGGCGGATTTCACGCGATGCCGCAATGAAGGTCGCAAAGAAAAGAGATCGCAAAGCATATCCCCCGCTGGCGGGGGTGGCGCGAAGCGCCGGGGGTGGACAATCGGCAAACGGCAATCGGCAATCGGCAAAAATGATAAATAAATAAACAAACAACTTACACCATCACCTTCATTCTTTCCCTGGCCCATTTTAAAGCAATATCTAACTGCTCCTTCATCGTAAGATTAGAATTATCCAGCACAAGCGCATCGGAGGCCTGGCGCAGCGGACTTGCGCTGCGATGAGAATCTATATAATCACGCATCTCAAGATTTGTTTTCACCTCATCGATCGTGATATTCGGATTCTTTTCGTAAAGCTCTTTAAATCTCCTTTCCACACGAATCTCATTATCCGCAGTCATAAAAATCTTCAACTCTGCGTGAGGAAACACAACAGTACCGATGTCTCTTCCATCCATCACAATTCCCTTATTCCTTCCCGCCACCTTCTGCCTGCGAACCGCAAACTCGCGCACTTCTTTTATCGCGGCCACCTCACTCACCTTTTCAGCCACCACGAGATCGCGAATAACATACTCAACATTCTCACCATTGAGATGTGTCTCACTCATCTCGCTCTTGGGGTTGTATATAAATTCGATATTGATATCCCTGAGCGCCGCTTCAACGGCTTCAATATTCGTCCAATCAATATGGTTGCGAAGAAAATATAAAGTGACGGCCCTGTACATGGCGCCGCTGTCAATATAAATATACCCGAGTTCCTTAGCCAGTTGTTTGGCAAGCGTACTTTTTCCGCAAGACGACCACCCGTCTATTGTGATGATTATTTTCTGGGACACTGGCATTGTTTGAAATTCAAAGGTAAAAGTTATAAGTTGAAAACTTGTTCCAATGCAGTCAAATAAAAAAGGATACACATGGATTTGTTCCCTTGTGTATCCTTCTATTAAGTTGAGGCTTGCCCTCGAACAGTTTGAAGTTTTACGCTTCCGACTTCTCTTTCCTCGGCTCTTTCAGCGTGAACTGAATCCTGGTCTTATCTTCACTCATATCCGCAATCATCGTGTCACCTTGCTTAATATTCAGGCTCAGGATCTCTTCAGCAAGAGGATCTTCCAGGTATTTCTGGATGGCCCTGTGCAACGGACGTGCACCAAACTGAACATCATATCCTTTCTCCGCGATAAAGTTCTTGGCTTCTTCAGTGAGCTCGAGTGTAAAGCCGAGCGTACTGAGTCTCTTCGTCACTCCCTTCATCAGGATGTCGATGATCTGGAAGATATTATCCTTGTTGAGCGAATTGAAGATGATCACATCGTCGATACGGTTAAGAAACTCGGGAGAGAATGTTCTCTTCAAAGCTTTTTCTATCACCGCCTTGTTATTTTCTTCACTGCTCTGCGTACGCGATGCTGTTGCAAAGCCCACGCCTTCACCAAAGTCTTTCAACTGCCGTACACCGATATTCGATGTCATGATGATGGTTGAGTTTTTGAAATCAACCTTGCGGCCAAGCCCGTCTGTCAACTGACCATCATCCAGCACCTGGAGAAGAATATTGTAAATATCCGGGTGTGCCTTTTCAATTTCATCGAGCAGGATCACTGAGTAAGGTTTCCTGCGCACCCTTTCGGTAAGCTGTCCGCCTTCTTCATATCCCACATATCCCGGAGGTGCACCGATCAAACGGCTCACCGTGAATTTTTCCATGTATTCACTCATGTCGATCCTGATGAGCGCGTCTTCCGAATCGAACATGTAGCGTGCGAGCGCGCGTGCAAGTTCTGTTTTACCAACACCTGTGGGACCAAGGAAAATGAACGTACCGATGGGTTTCTTCGGGTCCTTCAATCCTACCCTGTTACGCTGGATGGCCTTCACCACTTTTTGGATGGCATCGTCCTGTCCAACCACCATACCTCTCATTTCTTCGGCCATCTTGCGAAGCTTTTCGCTTTCTGCCTGTACCATCCTCTTCACAGGAATGCCGGTCATCATGCTCACCACTTCGGCGATCGCCTCTTCATCTATCGGGTAGCGTTTGTGCTTGCTTTCTTCTTCCCAGTGATTCTTTGCCTTTTCAAGATCTTCCTGCAGGCGTTTTTCTGTATCGCGCAGGGAAGCAGCCTCTTCGAATTTCTGGCTCTTCACCACTTTGTTCTTTTCCACTTTCACATCCTCGATCTTCTTTTCAAGCTCAAGAATTTCCTTGGGTACGTTGATGTTTTTCAGGTGCACCCTCGCTCCCACTTCATCCATTACGTCGATGGCCTTGTCGGGCAGAAGGCGGTCGGTGATGTATCTGTCGCTAAGCTTCACGCATGCGTCAATGGCGTCATCGCTGTAATTAACATTGTGGTAGTCTTCGTATTTAGACTTGATGTTGTTTAATATCAAAATGTTTTCTTCAACGCTGGGTGGTTCAACCATGACTTTCTGGAAACGGCGGTCGAGGGCACCGTCTTTTTCGATGTACATTCTGTACTCGTCGAGCGTTGAGGCGCCAATGCACTGCAATTCGCCGCGCGCCAGTGCCGGCTTGAAAATGTTGGAGGCATCAAGCGAACCGCTTGCGCCGCCTGCACCCACTATCGTGTGAATTTCATCGATGAACAGAATAACATCCCTGTTCTTTTCGAGTTCGTTCATAATGGCTTTCATGCGTTCTTCGAACTGTCCGCGGTATTTGGTGCCTGCGACGAGTGCCGCAAGGTCGAGCGAAATAACGCGTTTATCGAAAAGCACGCGGGAAACCTTGCGCTGCACGATGCGCAGAGCCAGTCCTTCAACGATGGCTGTTTTACCAACGCCGGGCTCACCGATCAATATGGGGTTGTTCTTTTTTCTGCGCGAAAGTATTTGCGAAACTCTTTCAATTTCTTCCTCTCGCCCTACAATCGGATCAAGGGCACCACTCTCTGCAAGACGGGTAATGTCCCTGCCGAAATTATCCAATACTGGAGTTTTACTTTTTGCTGTGCCGGCAGAACGGGATTTCTGTTGGGAATACTTCTTCTCGTCATCAAAATCGTCGTCATTCTCCTCGGCGTACTCGCTGCGGACATCGTTACTTTTGACGACTCCGAGTTCATTCCTGAATAAATCGTAATCCACGTCGAATTGATTTAAGATTTGAGTTGCAATGTTTTCCTTGTTTTTCAATATCGAGAGCATGAGGTGCTCTGTTTCAACAGTAGGGCTTTTGAGTGCCTTGGCTTCGAGCACCGTCACTCTGATGACCTTTTCTGCCTGTTTGGTTAACGGCAGACTGTTTATATTGGCAATGTTTTTACCGGTTTTATCTTTAACCGCGAGTTCCACCTCTTTTCTCAACTCATACAGATCGATATTGAAACTTTTCAGGATCCGGACGGCGGTGTTATCGCCTTCCCGGATCAGGCCAAGTAGCAAATGTTCTGTTCCGATAAAATCATTCCCCAACCTTAAAGCCTCCTCCCTGCTAAACGATATGATCTCTTTAACCTGGGCCGAAAAATTATTATCCATTTTCTAATTTGTTGGGTGTGATACAATAATAACAAATATTTTTGACTTCTATTGTCCTGATACTTAAACGACTGTTAACATATCAAGGTAGTCTATGATGGTCAAAATTGATACCAGAGAGAAATTCCATGTCATTACGATTCAAGAACAGGTTTTCGCTGCTCATATGACAGA
>CBIGXK010000082.1:0-12568 GCA_966193805.1 uncultured bacterium
ATCGAAGCCTATCTCGCCGCCGAAGATCCTTTACTTGATTACTCCTGTTCAATCGAACAGCAACCCCTTGGCACCGGTGGCGCCATACTCAAGGCCTGCTCGCTAACAGGTTCAGACAATGTGATCGTTGCCAACGGCGACACCCTCTTCCTGGTCCATCTCGAATCGCTAGCCTCGTTTCATGAGAATAATGATGCAGACTGTACATTGGCCCTCAAACAAATGGCCAACTCCGACCGTTATGGCGTTGTTGAAACAGATGAAAGCGGCCGCATCAACTCATTTAAAGAGAAAAAATGGTACGACACCAGCCTGATTAACGGCGGCGTATATGCGCTGAACGTCCAGCGGTTCGCTAACACATCTTTCCCTGAAATATTTTCTTTTGAAAAAGAATTCCTGGAAAAATTTACGGATGAAAAAAAGTTTTACGGGTTAACGCAGGATGCCTATTTTATTGATATTGGCATCCCCGAAGATTACGAGAAAGCACAATCAGAATTGAAGAATTACCGCCATGCTTAATTTATCGGACATCAACAAAGAATGGACACTATTCCTGGACCGCGACGGCGTCATCAACCAGGATAAATCGCCTTATACGCTTAACGCCGGGCAATTTGAATTCTATAATGGCGTGCCCGAAGCGATCGCCACGCTCAGCAAAATTTTTAAATACGTGTTTGTTGCTACTAACCAGCGCGGCGTGGGCAGAAAAATGATGACAGAAACGGATTTGCTCAACATTCATCACAAAATGCTCACGGCCGTTTCCGATGCAGGCGGACGCATAGAGAAGATATATTATTGCACGGCCGTTGACAATACCGATCACAACCGCAAGCCCAACCCAGGCATGGCCGAACAGGCATTGAGAGAATACCCCGATGTGCAACCACACACATCAATTGTTGTTGGAAATAACATTACCGACATGCAATTTGGAAGGAACGCTGGATTTCATACGGTACTGGTACACACTACCGGTACAAAAGTAAACACGCCCCACCCGCTCGTTGACATGCAGTTTGATGCATTAACCGATTTTGCGACCAGTCTGGATAAACTGCTTAACGCGTAACCGGCTGGTTGGTGCCCAACAGTTCGAAATACTGTTTGAAATTGGTCACGTCGTCTTTTACAATTTTTTTGAACACGGGTCCCATCAGCCTTGCAACACCGCTACCGATGTTACCGCCACGCAACCGGTAAACGATTGTCACCTTCACTTCGGTGCCCCGGTGACCGAGCGCATCCCTGAACTCCACCTTGCCGGCATTGTCGATCGTTGAACCCGGCATCGAGCGCCATCCCAGCAGTGTTCCCGGCTCATCTTTCACGATTTCGGCATCCCAACTGATGGACACAGGATTTCCTTCGGGGATCTTCGCTTCCCAATGCGACATGGTGCTGCTGGTTTCTTTAACACTCTTAAGGTGTTTCATAAAACGGGGAAGGGTGCTAAGGTCCCTCCAGGCTTTGTACACTTCGAGGCGGGGGCGGTTAACAACGAAGGTTGTTTGGATGTTGGCGGTTTGTGATTTCGTTCCGTCAACGTTTAAAGATTTATATACCGGACAGGTTCCCGACGCGCCACGAAACACCATTGCCGATCCGAGCCCGGCCCTCAGGATGGCCCTCACAGGTGTTCTTTTAAAGTTTTTTATCGCGCTGTACACCAGCAGGGCGCCGACACCGATGGAGAGTCCCCGTTCAAAATTGCCGACGTTCTGAATGGAATTTTCGTCGCCGGCCCTAAATTCGTTGTATGGGTCGCGCTCTGCTGAGCCGTCATAGGAGGTTGCCTGGTTGATATCCATATGAAATTATTTTGATGAGTTACTGCCAAAACCTTGCTCATAGGCAGGTTTAGCTTGTTTTTGCATTAAACTAAAAATTTAATACCCTGTTTAACAACCGATTATAACAATTTTTTGTTCTCTGCGTTTTATATTTTTGTAGAAACGATCAGGTTCCTTCGTTCGTTTGAGTATTTATATACCCATCATCAATGATGGAATACAATTTTTACAGCAATAACTATGAAAATATTCACCCTCCCGCTTTTCCTTATCCTTATGATTTCCTTTACAGCAACGGGCCAGTCGCTGGCCCCGAATGTAAGCAAACAGTTGTTGCTGCACGATGATTCGCTGCAGGTTTATTCCGACAGCATGATCAATGCCCTCTCCCCCGCCACGCGGTTTCGTGCCGACAGCAACTTCGTTCGCGGACTTGTTAGGGCACTGCAAATCAAAAATTCTTTTTATTACCCTTTCGATTCGGTTCGCACAGTGTCGCGTCAGTATGCACCGGACAGTGCCTTCAGGATCTTTACCTGGCAACTGAAAAAAGATGCATACGTTTACCTGCAAAAAGGCGCCATACAGATGAACACGGCCGACGGCCACCTGAAACTCTTCCCTCTTTTCGATTACTCCATGTACACCAACAAGCCCGGCGATTCTGTACGGTCGCCCAACAATTGGATCGGCGCAATATATTACCGCATCGTTATGAAAGAACACCGCGGCAGGAAATACTATACCCTGCTGGGGTTCGACGACTTCAGCGTGTCGAGCAACAAAAAATGGATAGAGGTGCTGACTTTCAACGAACGCAATGAGCCGGTATTCGGCGGACCGTTCTTTTCATTTAAGGAAGACACGGTGCGGCGCCCCGTACAGGCCAGGTTTTGGATGGAATACAAAAAAGAAGCGAGCACCGTAATGAATTACGACCCCGACCTCGACATGATCGTTTTCGACCACCTGATATCTGAAACCGACGAACCGGAGAAGAAGAACACTTACATTCCCGATGGCACCTACGAAGGATTTAAATGGCAGAACGGCCAATGGCTGCATGTAGATAAAATTTTCGATTTCCAGTTGCAGGACGGCCAGTTTCCGACAGACGAAAAAATTCGAGATGAAGAAGGGAACATCAATGAAAGGATACTGCAGGAACAATCCGAGGAAAACATAGAAAAGGCCGAACAAAAAAAGTAAGTCGTTGACTACTTAATCATCCAGTTTAAGCACTGCCAGGAACGCTTCCTGCGGCACTTCCACGTTTCCGATCTGCCGCATGCGTTTCTTACCCTCCTTCTGTTTTTCAAGAAGCTTGCGCTTGCGGCTGATGTCACCTCCATAACATTTAGCGGTAACATCTTTTCTCATCGCAGAAATGTTTTCGCGCGCAATCACCTTCGCTCCAATAGCCGCCTGTATGGCGATCTGGAACTGCTGGCGCGGAAGCAGCTCTTTCAATTTCTCGCATAGTTTTCTTCCGAATTCCTGCGCACGGCTGCGATGTATGAGCGCGCTTAGCGCATCCACCTTGTCACCGTTGAGTAGAATATCCATGCGTGCAATGTCGCTGTCGCGATAGCCGATGGGATGATAATCGAATGAAGCATACCCACGCGTCTGCGACTTCAGCTTGTCGTAGAAGTCGAAGACTATCTCCGTGAGCGGCATTTCGAAAATCAGTTCGACGCGGGTGGTGGTGAGGTAACTTTGGTTAACGAGTATACCGCGCTTTCCAAGGCACAAAGTGATGATGTTGCCTATATATTCGGGCTTTGTGATGATCTGCGCCTTAATGAAGGGCTCCTCAATTTTTTCCGTTTTTACCGGGTCCGGAAATTCGGTGGGGTTGTTTACGATTATGGTTTCGCCCTTCGTTGTGTAGGCGATAAAGCTAACGTTGGGTACGGTGGTGATGACGGTTTGGTTAAACTCCCTTTCGAGCCGCTCCTGGATGATCTCCATGTGCAACATTCCGAGAAACCCGCACCTGAATCCAAAGCCCAGCGCCTGCGAGGTCTCGAGTTCAAAGGTGAGCGAAGCATCGTTCAACTGGAGTTTGTCCATGCAACCACGCAACTCTTCAAATTCATCGGTATTGACAGGGTAAATGCCTGCAAATACCATGGGTTTCACTTCCTCAAATCCCCTGATCTGTTCCGGCGCGGGATCGTCAACCAGTGTAATGGTGTCACCTACCTTTACTTCTTTGGCATTTTTTATTCCTGTAATGATATATCCCACATCGCCGGCACGCACTTCTTTTTTCTCCGACATTTTTATTTTCAAAATGCCCACCTCGTCGGCAAAGTATTCCTGGTCGGTGGACATGAACTTAATGTGGTCGCCTTTCCTGAGCGTGCCGTTCAATATCCTGAAGTACACGATAATTCCCCTGAAACTGTTGAACACGCTGTCGAATACCAGGGCCTGCAGCGGCGCATTCACGTCGCCCCCGGGAGGAGGGATCCTTTTCACGATGGCGTCGAGAATTTCCTGCACGCCCAGCCCCGTTCTGGCACTCGCCAGGAGAATATCTTCCGGCTTGCAGCCGATCAGTTCGATGATCTGGTCCTTGACCTCTTCGACCATGGCGCCGTCCATATCGATCTTGTTGATGACAGGAATGATTTCGAGGTCGTTGTCGATGGCCAGGTACAGGTTGGAGATTGTTTGTGCCTGTATTCCCTGCGTCGCATCTACCAATAATAGTGCGCCTTCGCAGGCGGCCAGGGCGCGGCTCACTTCGTAGCTGAAATCGACGTGCCCCGGCGTATCGATGAGGTTCAGAATGTATTCCTGGTTGTCGCTGTGCTTGTAGTTGATCTGGATGGCGTGGCTCTTGATGGTAATGCCCTTTTCCCTTTCCAGGTCCATATCATCAAGCACCTGGTCCATCATTTCTCGTTCGCTGATGGTATTGGTAGTTTGAAGTAAACGGTCGGCCAGGGTTGATTTGCCGTGATCGATGTGCGCGATGATACAAAAATTCCGGATATTCTTCATTGCCAGGCTCGTGCTGTTTTAAGCCGGCAAAAGTAACTCTTTTTCGGCGATCCATTGATTTCTTCCGTAGCCGCTGATCACATGTTTTTCACTGTGATAGGACGAACGGACGAGGGGGCCGCTTTCCACGTAATCGAGACCAAGTTCGTAACCTATTTCCCTGTATTCCCTGAATTCGTCGGGATGTACGAACCTCACCACCGGCAGATGCTTTTTGGTGGGTTGGAGATATTGTCCCAGCGTTACAACGTCCACGCCATGGTCGCGGAGGTCGGTCATGGCCTGGATCACCTCTTCTTTTGTTTCTCCGAGCCCCAGCATGATGCCGCTTTTTGTTCGCATGCCGCCTTCCTTGAGTGTTTTCAGCACTTCGAGGCTCCTGCGGTAGTTAGCCTGGTTGCGCACCTGGCGGGTCAGCCTTTCAACGGTTTCGATGTTGTGAGAAACGACCTCGGGTGCCGCCCCGATGATGCGGTCGATGTTTTCTTTCTGACCCTTAAAGTCGGGAATGAGTGTTTCGAGGGTAGTTTCCGGATTCAATGCTTTTACCGCCCTGATGGTGTTGAACCAGATGATGCTTCCACCGTCTTTCAGTTCGTCGCGATCCACGGAAGTGATCACCGCATGTTTCACCTTCATCAGGTGAATGGCCTCGGCCACACGCTGCGGCTCGTCCCACTCCACTTCCGACGGACGGCCGGTGGCCACCGCACAGAAGCCACAGCTTCTTGTGCACACGTTTCCGAGTATCATGAATGTGGCGGTGCCTTCTCCCCAGCATTCACCCATGTTCGGGCAGTTGCCGCTCTCGCAAATGGTGTGAAGTTTATGTTTGTCAACCAGCGATCGTACATGTTTGTAGCTTTCGCCGATGGGTAATTTGACTCTTAGCCAATCGGGCTTCTTGGGCCTTGCTTCCGATGGTATATTGCCGTTAACCTGTAGTTCGTCCATGCCGCAAAGTTCAGGATAAAAAATCTATTTTCTTTTTCCAAGCAGAATCGCCACATAAGCGTTGAAGAAAAACTGTTTGTCTTTATTGAATAACATTTGCGGGATCTTGTTGGCGTAATATTCAGCGCTTAATCCCACTTCAATGGCAGTAACCGTTTCATTCAGACGTCCGTAATCAAAACGCATAGCAGTTTTGGCGTACACACCCGGTCGCACCTTCAATTCGCTCCACCCGCCTGAAATGCCTTTGGCCTTTACTTCGAGATAACCGCTGTCGATGATCTCGGGATAACGCGACGGAATAATGTCGCCCTGCCTGTTCTCGGCATCGATAATGTAGGGCTTCACAAGACCCAGCGCCAACCCGCCGCCATAAATCGCCGACACCGAGACGCCGTTTTTGTTGCCCTTTCCGCCAATCACCTGCTGCATAGCCGCACCAAACCTGGCCTGGTAGAACGTGTTCGTCTTTCCGAATGCCAGGTAATTCACACGCAGATGTCCGGGATCGAAAAAGCCCTCTCTTTTTTCTTTCGGATGTTTCTTTTCAGACAGTTCGAAATTGAAAAGTATCGACTTGCGGTTCGCTTTGAACTTGCCAAACTCGTATCCTATGCCATACCCGTCTGTGGCCAGCTTTACGCTGAATATGCTGTGCTTGTTATAAACAATTTCACCTTCTTCTTCCTGCCTGGCGAGTTCATTGAGCCGCTCGCGCTTCTCATCTCTCTTTTTCTCGCGCATTTCTTTTCTGGACAGAGGGGCATTTTGGCCGTCGCCGGAACCAGGAGCTTCCTGGGCACACAATGTACCCGCGACAATTCCTGCCAGTAACGTTAGAACGATTTTCTTCACCGGGAATGATTTAATGTAATCAACGTAAATTTAGGCCAAAAATACCGAATGACATCAACAGTCACCTATGAAGGAAATCTCCGTACCGCTTGTGTGCATCTTCGTTCCGGATCGACCATACAGACCGACGCGCCCGTGGACAATAACGGCAAGGGCGAGCGCTTTTCGCCGTCCGATCTCGTGGCTACGGCCCTGGGCAGTTGTATGCTGACCATCATGGGCATGCGTGCCGTTGAAATGGACGTGGACCTTGCAGGTACAAGGATAGAAGTGGAGAAGATCATGAAACAGGAACCCCGCCGCATCGGGGGCATAAATTTAACATTTCATTTTCCTGAATCGCTGACGGTAAATGAACGCCAGCGTACCATATTACAAAGAGCTGCTGAATCGTGCCCGGTCATCTACAGCATCAATCCGGACATTGAATTGAACGTGAACTTCGGCTGGAAAGAGGAAGTCGCAAAATAGCGTTCCCCACGGCACAGTCAAGACACCTTCGCCTGTCGCAATATTCGGATTTCAGTTCAAGCAACGACTGCGTATCGGATGCGTTTGCAACTGCAATTCCCTGCGCAGCAAATCGTTTGGTGATGCCGTTCTTTTCTGCACGAAGCATCCTCATCCATTCGAGCGCTTTGATGCAATATTTTTCCTCCTTCCTGTATTCACCATAGGTAAACAGGAGCGGCACAATGCTGTTGATGATGATACTGTCGAGCATCGCACCACCTGGCTTCTTGACGTGGTACGCCGATGCCTCGTCAAACGTAAAATGGTGATCCCAAAATTCACTCGTCCCCACGTTCAACAGTCGTTTAACGGGCACCGGGCCGTCCTCCGTCAGCACTGCTGAAAAAAGGACCGAAATGTTTTCCACCAATGCCGACAATTGCGCCAGCCGCACGGTTGGAAAACATGCGGGCCGCATCCTCAAAAAATGCACGGGCACATGAATGCCGCGAAGTGCATGTTTCTTCTTTAAAAAATCATGCTCCCGCTTCAGCACCTGAAAATATTCTTCTGCCGACTCCTGTTCGAGCAGGCCGCACTGCCCAAATAATAACGCCTCCATCACCTGCCTGCGACTGCCACATTTTAGCAGCAGCGAATAGGGAATCGTGCGGGCCATTTCTTCAAACGCATCTGCATTGACTACCTGTCCAAAATTTCTGGCCAGCAACCACCACAAGGTTTCCTCCCAATGAAAATTGTTCCGCCCGAGCCATTGCACCAACGTCTTTGACCGCCTATGCAATCTTTCAAATAACAGCCTGTCCAGCCAGCCCTTCCATACCACATCGCCCGCTACGGACAACTGACCCTCACAGGGAACGAAACACCTGCTGTTCATCCAGTTTTGATATTGGTTGATCAGCAGCATCGGTATCCGGTGCTCCAGCGACAAAACGGGCAATCCCTTTCTTCCCTTGTCACCGCCACTGATTTTCCATACCACGTGTAAAATGACGTTGTCATAATTCGGATCGTCATCATGCGCGTGCCTTTGCCAATCAGAAGCATGAACATGCAGTTCTACGTTGCCCACCCATAAGTTGGTGCCGATCCTTATTCTTGCGTCCAAAAAATCAGGACCCTGATGCACATTGAACGTACCCTGGTGAATCACGTGCAATTCTTCACCACATACAGTATGCAACCCGGTTTTGTTGAAATACTGAAATTGCCAGATATACTGCAATAGCCGCTCGTTCATATCCCTCATTGCCACACGAAAATAGAGGAACGGCGAGCCGGTGCAATGATGTTTTAACGGAAATCGTGCAGTGCTTTCACCACCCTGCTGACGGGTAAACCCATCACGTTGTAGAAGTCGCCGCGAATGCTTTTAATACCCGTCACGCCTATCCACTCCTGTATGGCGTAAGCGCCGGCCTTGTCGTAAGGCTTGTATTTATCTATATAAAATTCGATCTGCTCGTTGGTGAGCTCATGAAAATCCACCGCCGTAGCGTCTGCAAAAGCAATCTCCTTTTCTCTATCTCGTATAACCACCCCCGTAATGACCGTATGCGTTTGACCGGACAGCTTCTTCAATGTTTCGATGGCTTCATTCCTGTTTTTCGGCTTGCCGATTATTTCTCCACCCAGCACTACCACCGTATCCGCGGCAAGCACCACCTGTCTGTTGGTACCCTCCACAGCAAGCGCCTTGTTCCTGGCAATATGGATGGCGATGTCTTCTGCCGAAAGCGACGCGTTGTAACTTTCATCTGTTTCCTTCACCATTACTTTAAACGGTATCTCCGCCCACTCCAGCAACAGCTTTCTTCTTGGCGACTGCGACGCTAATATTATCTCCTTCATAAATAAAAAAATACCAATGACAAAATACCGGCGAACATCACCAGCTTTATCCAGTTGCTAAGGTTATGAAATTGCGGGGTTGTTTCGGCGCCATATAGTTTTTTAAGGGCTACCAGCAGGGGTGCAAGAACAAACAGCAGGCAATAGCCGGCAACATACCACCACCGGAATTGCAGCACATAGGCAAATACAATCAGCAACGCGGCTGTGAGCACGGCCATCCATGTTCCGGCGAATAATTTCGAAACATGCACACCCCACACGATCGGCATGGTGCGGCATCCATACTTTCGGTCCCCGGCCATGTCTTCAATATCTTTTATCACTTCCCTCACCAGGCAAATAATGAAGGCGAAGCCCGCATAGAGAAAAGTGAAGCGCAACAATTTTGATGCATACATAAATCCATATACTTCGGGATGCCTGATCATGCGGTAATGTGTTGCAAAGCCGATAACGAGCACCACCCATGCAGTGAGCAATGAGATGAGAATATTTCCGGTGAGCAATTTCTTTTTGAAAGTAGTTGAGTACAACCATAGTGCAACCACGCAACCCATGTTCGCAAACCCGAGCCAAAATACGCCGGCCCTCCAGCCAACATACAACCCGATGAGCACGCCGGCAAAAGACAATATCCAGTGCCAAATAATCGCCCACCGCCTTTTGATGATCCTGTCCACCACAATCCTGCCCGGCTTGTTGATCTTATCGATATTCAAATCGAAATAGTCATTGATGATATAACCCGCGGCTGCAATCAGCACGGAAGAGAGGCACAGCAAAACAAAATATGTGGGCGACAACGCCGGAGAGGCCGATTGCCCCCTGAACATAGGAGTCACAATAAAATACTGGAACAGCACCTGAGTCAATACGATGAAGAGGAGATTCAAACCCCGGACCAACCTTAAAAAAGCAGCAATTATTTTCATCTCCCAAAATGATATGCCGGTGAACGGATACGGTTAACAATCAGCGGCTGGGAACATCTGTTTCAATTTCCCAGTGTCCGTTCAGCTTCATCACTTTCTCGACGACTTCTCTTACGCACCCTTTGCCGCCTTTTGCAGTCGCAATATAAGACGCCGTTTTTTTAATCTCCGGAACAGCGTCACTGGGCGCGCAGGGCATTCCGGCTTCGCGCATGGCAAGATAGTCAGGAATATCATCGCCCATGAACAGCACCTCGTGCCTGGCAAGGTGATGATCACTCACATATTGAAGCAAAGTTTTGCGCTTGTCATGCACATTCATAAAAATATCTGTGATGCCCAATTTTTTCAGCCTTGTTGTTACGGCTTGCGAATTGCCGCCGGAGATCACCAATATCCGGTAGCCTTTCTTTACGGCGAGCTGGAGGGCAAAACCATCTTTGATACTCATTCTTCTCACCTGCTCGCCATCATCGAACACATAAACGGTCCCGTCCGTAAGCACACCATCCACATCCAGCACGAACGTGGTGATCTGTTTAAACTGATCAATTAAATTCATGAGGAAACTTACTTCCTGTTAACGTAAACGAGGTTGTCCTGAACGATCATGTCGTCTATCACTTTCACAGACTCATCGAGATAGATGTCGGTACGCAGATTTTTGATCCATTGCTTAAAGCGTTCAGACTTACCTTCATCGTATGCCAGCCTTTTCAGATCTTCGGGCAGGGCCTCTACTTTCAGTTCTGTCTTTGTTTTATTAAGGCTGTCAATTTCTTTTACGCGCTGCCTGATCTCCTTCTGGTCCGCCTGGTACTTTTTCAGGTTCAGCGAGTACATCTTATCGTTCTCTTTCGCGAGCCACTCAGCGTTTTCTTTGATGACATTGAAAGCAGTATTTGTGTTTATCCTGGCGTTGCTGGCTTCCTTGATCGGCTTCAGATCAAGGCTGTAGCGCCAACTGCGGTAATCAGCCTTTTGAATTTCATCCCACGGCAATGCATCAGGATTATTTTTTTCGCGCAGCGGTGAATACTCGAGCACGTCGGGCAATGTGATGTCGGAGCTTACTCCTTTCAGTTGTGTTGAGCCACCGTTGATGCGATAGAATTTTTGAAGCGTAAGCTTAATGGTTCCCAATTCGCTGTTGGGTTCGAGCATACCCATCGTTTTATCGAGGCCGATATTTCTTTGCACTGTGCCCTTGCCGTAAGTGGTTGTACTGCCGATGATGATGCCACGGTTGTAGTCCTGGATGGCTGCGGCAAAAATTTCCGATGCCGATGCGCTGAATTCGTTCACCATCACGGCGAGCGGCCCATCATACAGAACTGTCTTGTCGCGGTCGCGGTAAACCTGTGGCTTACCATCCCTGTCTTTTACCTGCACTATCGGGCCGTCTTCAATGAAAAATCCTACCATCTGCACCACATCATAGAGTGAACCACCTCCATTATTGCGAAGATCCATAATGATACCATCCACTTTCTGTTCCTTCAGCCTGATCACTTCCTTTCGCACATCATCGGAACAGCGGGCGCCCTTGGGATTGTCGAAGTCGGCATAGAATTCCGGCAGGTATATAAATCCGATTTTTCCTTTTGGCGTATTGATAATGGCGCTGCGCGCAAAGGTTTCGTCCTGTACGATCTCATCGCGAATGAGCGACACTGTTTTAAGGCTGCCGTCTGCTTTCTTCAACTGCAGTCTTACTTCCGTGCCTTTTTTACCGCGAATGATCTTTACGGCATCTTCCACTAAAAAACCGGTGATGTCAACAGGTTCCTCGTTGCCCTGCCCAACTTTCATGATGAGGTCGCCGGCGGTGATTTCGCCCGACTTCCACGCAGGGCTGCCGGTTAAAAGTGTTGCGATCTTGATGTTGCCGTCTTCCTCGCGAAGAGAGGCGCCGATACCAAAAAAGCGGCCGCTCATTTGTTCATCAAAATATCTTTTTTCCAGCGGGGGAAAGAAGGTGGTATGGGGATCCATCGTTTCGGTGATGGTGTTCACATACGCGTTGAATGAATCCTCATCGTCGAACTTGGATTTCATTCTTTCGAACGACCGGTCCATGATCTTCGACACCCTGTCGCGAGCTTCTTTCTCCAGTTCGGTGTCGGATTTAACCGTTTGGCCGGCCTTGCCCTTATTCTTCTGTTTATCAGCGAGCAGGTCGGCATACCGTTCGAGAGTAAGGTATTTCATTCTCTTCTTCCAGGCATCTTTCTTCTCTTCACTGTTCGCGGGAAACTTTGTATCATCAGGATCAAAATTTGCGGTTTCGTCTTTTGTAAAGTCGAATGGCTTCGCCAGCGCATCCTTGTAATATTGTTCACATTCGAGTATCCGTTTCTTGTAAATAACGGAAACGGCCGGCACGAATTCCACTTTGCCGCCGAGAATCTCATCGTCGAGAGAAGTTTCGAATTTCTTCTTCAGCTCGTCGATGTCGGACTGAAGAAAAACGTTTTTTTGAGGGTCAACTTTTTCGCCAAGGTATTTGATGAAAATATCCTTCGAGAATTCGTCGTCAATATCTTTTGGGCTGTAATGGATCTGGGTGAGCATCTCACCGATGTTGTGCAATATCCTTTCATATTTCGTCGGGGGATTTCCGCCACCCCATCCAAGTGATCTGAATCCTACCACCAGGCCGGCGAACAAGAGTAAGAG
>CBIGXK010000083.1:0-12549 GCA_966193805.1 uncultured bacterium
GATTACTAATATGCGGAATACAATTTGCACTAAATTGAATATTACTGAAAACGAGAGCCGGTACTTTATTTTTACAGGCAATGCAGAGAACACAACGTATGATCCGTCGGAAGAAAGAATCAACATTTTGTTCAGGGACGGAACGGTCAGGGATATATCGAAAGTAGACAATGCCCTGATCCAGCAAACCCTGTCAGCGCCTGTGAAAAAATTCTATATTTGTTTTTACAATGCTTAGACTATGCAATTTACTGCGGCGCAAATAGCCTTATTAATTAATGCAAGGGTGGAAGGCGACCCGAATGCAGTGGTTGGTTCGTTTGGAAAAATTGAAGAGGCATCGCATGGTCAGCTCGCTTTTCTCGCAAACCCGAAATATGAAGATTATTTATATAGCACCGGGGCTTCCATTATCATCATAAACGAAACGCAGGAACTGAAACAGCCCCTCAAGGCAACGTTGCTGCGTGTTCGCGACCCTTATTCGGCTTTTGCCACGCTCCTCTCCAAATACCAGGAGATGATCACGCAGCAGATGACCGGCATCCAGGAACCATCTTATATTGCCAAAACTGCCATACTGGGAGAAAACGTATTCATCGGCGCCTTTGCGTACATCGGCGAAAATGTGAACCTCGGCAATCATGTGAAGGTGTATCCGAATGTGTACATCGGTAATAATGTAAGGGTTGCCGACTACACGATCCTGCATCCGGGCGTAAGGATCTACCACGACTGCGTGGTGGGTAAAAATGTGAGCATCCATGCCGGAACGGTGGTTGGCAGTGATGGCTTTGGCTTTGCCCCGCAGTCGGATGGCAGCTTCAAGAAGGTGCCGCAAATAGGGAACGTGGTAATTGAGGACAATGTGGAGATTGGCGCCAACTCAACGATCGACCGCGCAACGATGGGTTCGACGTTGATTAAGAGCGGGGCCAAGCTCGATAACCTCATACAGGTGGCGCACAATGTGGAGGTGGGCCATAACACCGTGATTGCCGCTCAGGCCGGCGTTAGCGGAAGCACCAAGATCGGCAACAATGTGATGATCGGCGGACAGGCCGGCATTGTTGGTCACATCCAAATCGCGGATAATGTAAAAATCAACGCCCAAAGTGGTGTCAGCAAGTCCATAAAGGTGCCCAATTCTGCCGTAACCGGTTCGCCGGCATTTGATTATACCAGTGCCCTGCGTAGCCAGGCCGTGACCAGAAACCTCCCCGAATTAGAGAAGCGAATTACAGAACTCGAGAACCTCATCAGGCAGCTACTGATGGAGAAAGCAGTTACATAATTCTCAATATTTTATCCTGAAAAGATTCATACTTTCGTGGCTATGGAGCGGACCACCAGCAACGGAGATCACTTTCAGCACACCATAAAATCCGAGATCACCATTTCAGGTGCGGGAATACATACCGGGCAGTCGGTTACAATGCGGCTAAAGGCAGCAGACCCCAATACAGGCATAGTATTCAGACGTGTAGATCTTAAAGATAAACCCTATATCAAGGCGGACGTTGATAATGTGATCGAGACAAACAGGAGCACCACCCTCGAATCGAACGGAGGAAGGGTGAGTACCATCGAACACCTCCTGGCCTCGCTGGTGGGGATGCAGGTGGACAATGTGCTCATTGAAATTGACGGGGAAGAAGTGCCCATCCTGGATGGAAGTGCAGAGCCCTTCGTGGCCGCGTTGGAAAAAACAGGGACCCTTAAACAGGACGCCCGGAAAATTTATTACTCCATCGAACACAACATCACGTTTGTGGACGAGGAAAAGAAAGTGGAGATGGTGGCGCTGCCCTACCATGAGTACAGGATCAACACGTTAATAGATTTTAATTCGCCTGTTCTCGGCACGCAGCACGCGGCGCTGAAAAATATTACCGACTTCAACAAGGAAATCGCTCCCTGCCGCACCTTTTCGTTTTTTCACGAACTCGAATGGCTGCTGGCCAATAACCTGATCAAAGGCGGCGACATCAACAACGCCATCGTGGTGGTGGACAAGCCCATCACCGACGACCAGGTAAAAAGGATCTCGAAGGTTTTCAAGAAGAACGACGTAAAAGTGAGCGACGAAGGAATCCTGAACAACCTCAAGCTCCGGTTTCCGAACGAACCCGCGCGGCACAAGCTGCTGGATGTAGTGGGCGATCTTGCACTGGTCGGCTTTCCGTTCAAGGCGCATATTATTGCCAACAGGCCCGGCCACGCGTCAAATGTGCGGTTTGCGAAAAAGATCAAGGACCATATCAAGAAGTACAAGCACCGCCAGGATATCCCGAAATACGACCCGGTAAAGCCTCCCGTTCTCGACATACACGCCATAGAAAAGGTTCTTCCGCACAGGTTCCCGTTTCTTTTGGTCGACAAGGTGGTGGAACTTACGGACAAGCATGTGGTGGCCATAAAAAACGTTACCTACAACGAGCCGTTTTTCCAGGGCCACTTCCCGGGCAATTGCGTGATGCCCGGGGTGTTGCAGGTGGAGGCGCTGGCGCAGGCCGGTGGCTTCCTGGCTATTCCCAGGGACAGTGAGGACCAATACGATACTTACTTTCTCAAAATAGAGAATTGCAAATTCAAGCAGAAAGTGGTTCCCGGCGACACGCTCATTTTAAAAATGGAACTATCCAATCCTATCAGGCGCGGGATCTGTGAAATGAAAGGCACCATATTTATAGGTGACAAGCTAGTGGCAGAAGCAGACCTCGTGGCACAAATTGTAAAAAGACCTAAAGCGTAAGTATGATCAGTCCGCTTGCTTATATACATCCTAATGCAAAAATCGGGAACAACGTAACCATCGAACCCTTCGCTGTTATCCAGGATAATGTTACTATAGGCGACAATACACATATTATGTCTCATGCCACCGTTCAGCCATACGCAACGGTGGGTTCACACTGCCGCATCTTTCCCGGTGCCGTGGTGGGCGCCATCCCCCAGGATTTGAAATATGTGGGAGAAGAAAGCACTGTAGAAGTGGGCGACTACACCACGATCAGAGAATGTGTGACCATCAACCGTGGCACCAAGGACAGGTGGAAAACCGTTGTGGGCAGCCACTGCCTGCTGATGGCCTACTCGCATGTGGCGCACGACTGCATCCTCGGCAACAATGTGATTCTTGGCAACGCGGTGCAGCTTGCCGGGCACGTTACGATCGACAACTATGCCATTTTGAGCGGGATGGCCGGGGCGCACCAGTTCACCCATATCGGTGAGCACACTTATATTGCCGGTCACACCGTGATCAGGAAAGATGTTCCGCCGTTTATCAAGGCCGCGCGCGAACCGCTCAGCTACATGGGCATCAACATCGTTGGCCTACAGAGAAGAGGATTTTCAAAAGAGAAGATCAATGAGATCAACGACATCTACCACATATTATTTGTAGAGAAGAATACAACGTCTTCTGCTGTCCAGATCATCGAAGAAAAATTCGACACCAGCCCGATAAAGGAACAAATTCTGGGATTCATCAATAATTCGCGGACAGGAATTATCAAGAGGCCCTCCAAAACTGCCACCGATGCAGATTTCACTTTCTGACAGCGGCAAACGATTCAACAGGGAGTGGATCTTTCGCAATCTCAATTACCAGTTCATTTCAGGAAGAAGCTACGCGATCACTGGCCCCAATGGATCGGGCAAGTCAACGCTGCTGCAGGTGATTGCCGGCTCTATCGTTGCCAGCGAGGGAAGGATCACTTACGAGCACCAGGGCAAAAATATTGAACCCGATCAAATATTCAGGAAGGTGGCGATTGCTGCCCCCTATCTTGAGCTCATAGAAGAAATGACGCTCGCAGAATTTCTGACCTTTCACAAAAAGTTCAAGCCATTGCTCAGCGCGACGAACATTGAAGAAATAATCTGGCGCGTGGGGCTCGAAAAAGCTGCTGATAAACAGATCCGCTATTTCTCATCCGGCATGAAGCAACGCGTGAAGCTTGCCCAGGCGTTTTTTACCGACACGCCCTGCCTGTTGCTGGATGAACCCTGCACCAACCTGGATGCGGACGGCATCAACACCTATCATCAGCTCGTCGAAGAATTCAGCAGGGACCGCCTGGTGATTGTAAGTTCCAACGAAGAACAGGAATACGGCTTCTGCGATGAGACACTGAAAATGGGGAGGCCTACCGTTGGCTCGCTATCAGCAGGTTGAGATCCGTGTATTTCAGATCGAATCGCTGGCTGAGATAGAAATTTGTGAGCGCTCCCTTAAACAGGTAAATGCCCGATCTAAGGTGCACTTTGTGCCAGATAAGATTTTCAAATCCTCCTTCATCCCCCGCTTCAAGAAGTAGCGGCATCAACACGCTGCTAATTGCCTGGGAGGCCGTGCGCGCAAACCCCGAAGGGATGTTCGGCACACAGTAGTGAATCACACCATATTTCATGTAAATAGGATGTTCATGCGTTGTAATTTCTGCTGTCTCGAAGCATCCGCCCCTGTCAACACTGACATCGATCACGACGCTTCCCGGGCGCATGTTGCTCACCATTTCCTCTGTGACAACAACGGGCGTTCTGCCGCCCTGGGTTCCTAATGCTCCTACAGCCACCTCACATGTTTTGAGTTGCTTGGACAGGATCCGCGGCTCGAGAACGGAGGTCCACAGACGGTGGCCTATATTATTCTGCAGGCGTTTGAGCCTGTAAACACTATTGTCAAAGACCTTCACAGACGCGCCAAGCGCGATGGCCGCCCTTGCCGCATATTCTCCCACGATCCCCGCACCCAGTATGATCACCTTGGTGGGCGGTATTCCGGAAATTCCACCCAGCAGCACACCCTTACCGTGATTGGCGGAGCCCAGGTATTGCGCGGCTATCAGCATAACCGCGCTGCCCGCGATCTCGCTCATACTTCGCACGATCGGATAGGTGCCGCTATCATCCTTCAGCGCTTCGAAGGAAATACCCGTGATTCTTTTCTCCATCATTTTCTCCAGCAACGAGGCCTTCATTACGGACATATGGATGGGTGAAAAGATCTGCTGGTTCATCTGCAGGTAAGGCAGGTCCTCATCGACGACGGGGGCGGACTTCACGAGTATAGGCGCCTTAAGCACTTCGGCTTTGTCATAAACGATCTTTGCGCCCGCCTCGCTGTAATCCTTATCCTTAAAATGCGTTGCCTCGCCTGCATTATGTTCTATCACCACTCTGTGCCCATTGCTTACCAACACCCCCACTGCATCGGGAGTGAGCGCAATACGGTTTTCCTGGAAGGCGGTTTCTTTGGGAATTCCGATGTGCAACTGTGCTCCTTTCGGTTTTACATCGAGCGTTTCTTCCAGTGTTTCATAATTAAAGGAAGTGCTGATGCGAGGTGTTGGATGAGCCATTTTTTCGTTTCTGATTTACGCTTACAATTTACGACTTACAATCAAGTAAATGGATGGAGTTCATATGCGCATTTGAACATCGATCCTATTCACCAATAATTATTCTCCGGTTTTCGTCGTCTATTACTGATATCGTTATCGGCAAACCCAGTCCCTCAAAGAGTCTTTTCGCTCTCGACGGCCATTCCACAAAACATCTGCCGCCCGAATACAGGCAATCCTCCACACCGGCGCCAACCACCTCCTCCTCGTTCTTGCAGCGGTAGAGGTCGATATGGTAAAGTGGACCACTGACTGAATCGTATTCATTAATAATTGCGTAGGTGGGACTACTTAACACGCCGGTGGCACCTAACCGGCGACAAATGGCATGTATAAGCGTAGTTTTCCCCGCACCCATTTCCCCCGAGAAAGTCAGCACCTTGTCATCGCCCGCAACATCCAGCACTTCTGCTGCTGCTTTGTCTATCCTGTCCAGCCTGTAAACCATTTCCATGGTGCAAATATAGATTGAGCGGTGAAGTTTAAACAAGGTAATTAAACGGTAATTCCACCGTTTTTTATGGAAAATATCACCGTATAAATCTGCAACATGGTGGAGATATTCACTGTTCGAAGCGCCTGTGTTTGTAAGTAAATTTGCAACATGGAAACGACAAATTGGAAGGTTGAAGGAATGACCTGCTCCAACTGTTCTTTAACCGTAGCCAGGTTCCTTGAAAAAAAAGGAAAGAGAAATGTAAAAGTGAACCTGATCAGCGGCGATGTGATCTTCGATAAAGACGACAATAAAGACAATGATAATCTTATCGAAGGGATTGAGGAATTGGGCTATAAAGTAAAAACGGATGCGCCGGCATCCCGTCAACCTAAAAAGAGAATTTTTGAAAATCACCTGCAGCGGTTTCTATTTTGTGCAATATTCACATTGCCCCTGCTGCTGCATATGCTTGACCGGTGGATACACATTGCCTGGCTGATGAACCCATGGGTGCAACTTGCCTTATGTCTCCCGGTTTATATTGTTGGCATGGATTTTTTCGGACGCAGCGCTATCCGCAGCATCAGCAATGGCATGCCCAACATGAATGTGCTCATCGCAGTGGGCGCCACAGCAGCATTCGTGTACAGCCTGACCGGCACATTGTTTAATCTCGGGGAGGGCTATCTTTTTTATGAAACAGCCGCGGCCATTATTACACTCGTGTTTCTCGGCAATTTTTTGGAAGACGCATCCATTGAGTCGACACAAAAAGAGTTGAACAGGCTGGCAAAATCACAGAAGGTAATGGCGAACATGATCGCCTTTGATGATAAACACGAAGAGTTGATTTTTCCCATTGAAAATGATCAGTTGAAAAGCGGCGACCTGGTATTGATCAAGTCTGGTGAACAGGTTCCTGCCGATTGCAAGATTCTTACCGGCAAGGCGAGCGTTAACGAATCCATTATAACCGGCGAGAGTCTGCCGGTAGAAAAAAATCCGAAAGACAAGTTGATAGGTGGCAGCATTATAACAGACGGAACCATTAAAGCACAAGTAACCGCTGAAGCCAAAGATTCAGTGCTGGCCAATATTGTAAACCTCGTCAAGCAGGCCCAGGGCGAAAAACCACCGGTTCAGCAACTTGCCGACAGGATCAGCGCCATTTTCGTACCGGTAGTGCTTGGCATCGCCGTAGTCACCTTCGTAGTGAACATCGTCGTCCTGAAAGAATTTACGCCGTCGCTCATGCGGTCGATCGCGGTGCTGGTGATTGCATGTCCCTGCGCTATGGGACTGGCCACACCAGCGGCCATCGCCGTCGGTCTCGGAAGAGCAGCGAAGAAAGGCATCCTGTTCAGGAACGCAAAAAGCCTGGAACTGTTCAAAGACATCCGGCAGGTTGTGTTTGACAAGACCGGCACGCTGACCACCGGCGAATTTACCATCGAGAACTTTCAGGCCGATCTCGAAACTGATGAATTCAAAAAGATCGTTTACTCGCTCGAAAAATATTCCAATCACCCGATTGCTTCTTCGATAGCGCGGTTATGGAAAACAAAAGACGAGATCAGGTGGGCCTCCACGGTGGAAGTGAAAGGCGTGGGAATGAAAGGCGTCAGCAAAGAAGGCGACAGGTATGAAGCAGGTTCATTCAAGATTGCATCGGGCCTAACGCAGGATACATCGCACACCATCTATGTTTTAAAAAATGAGCAGCTTGCGGGTTGGATCGATCTGAAGGATGATGTGCGGCCCGAAGCGGTAAATGTTGTAAAATACCTCAGGAATAGAAACATCAAAACATTTTTACTCAGTGGCGATCGGGATGAGCCATCGCGCAATGTTGCTGAGCGACTTGGTATCGATGTTTGCATTTCCGAACAAACACCAAAGCAAAAACTCGATAAGATAGCGGAACTCACCGATCATGCTCCTACAGCCATGATCGGCGATGGCATCAATGATGCGCCGGCGTTAGCCAAGGCAACAATAGGCATATCATTAAGCGAGGCGTCGCAGGTAGCCATGCAAACCGCCGATGTGGTACTCATGAATTCCGGGTTGCATCACCTGCCGTTGTCGCTCGGATTGGGAAAACATACATACCTCACGATCCGTCAAAACCTGTTTTGGGCTTTTTTCTATAACATCGTTGCCATACCCGTTGCGGCTTTCGGTTTTCTCACCCCCGCCTTTGGCGCACTGGTAATGGGCATGAGTGACGTGGTGCTGGCAATTAATTCAGGAAGGCTATTTGTAAAGAAAGTGGTGTAATGAAGAACCTCCATCAATTGCTGAAACAATATTGGGGATACCAGTCTTTTCGTCCGTTGCAGGAAGACATCATGAATACCATTCTGCAAGGAAAAGATTGCCTGGCACTTCTGCCAACGGGAGGCGGCAAGTCGCTGTGCTTCCAGGTACCCACCCTGGCGATGGACGGATTATGCCTTGTGGTGAGTCCGCTGATCGCGTTGATGAAGGACCAGGTGGAGAACCTTCGGCGAAAAAACATTACTGCGTTTTCGATACACTCGGGGATGAACAGAGCGGAGGTGATGCAAACGCTCCAGGTGGCGGGCAACAGCAACTGCAAGTTCCTGTATGTCTCCCCGGAAAGACTCGAAACTAATTTATTCAAAGAATATTTGCCCTCGTTGGGCGTACGCCTTATTGCCGTTGACGAGGCGCATTGTATTTCGCAATGGGGCTATGATTTCCGGCCATCTTATCTCAAAATTGCGTCGTTGAGAGATGAATTGCCCGGCATTCCCATACTTGCGTTGACTGCCTCGGCAACGACAGACGTGCAAGATGACATCTGTGAAAAACTACTCTTTACCAAACACAAAATTTTTCGCCAGTCGTTTGAACGGCCGAACCTCTCTTACAGCACCTTTGATGCATCCTCCAAAACAAACAAAATAGTGGAGATACTTTCAAAAGTGGGAGGAACGGGCATCGTTTATTGCAGGAGCCGGCGAAGAACAAAAGAAATCAGCGACTTGCTGAGGATGAATGGAATTGCGGCAGAATGCTATCATGCAGGATTGAAGCAGGACGAAAGAAATGCGCGCCAGGAAGAATGGCTCACGAATAAAGTGAGAGTGATCGTGTGTACGAATGCATTTGGCATGGGCATCGACAAGCCGGATGTGCGCATCGTGATACATGCTGACGCTCCCGACTGCCTCGAAAATTATTACCAGGAAGCGGGACGCGCAGGAAGGGACGGCAAAAAATCATACGCCGTGCTGCTGTATGCTCAAAGAGACCTCGATGATTTGGTGGCGTCAGTTAAAACAAGGTTCCCACCTGTTCCGGAAATCCGGAAAATATACCAGTCGCTGATGAACTACCTGCAAATTCCGGCAGGATCAGGCGAGGGCAGCTACTACGACTTCCAGCTTACGGAATTCAAGCAGCACTTCAACCATGATACTTTCAAGGTGACGTCGGTGCTGAAGACTTTGGAACAGGAAGAACTGCTGACGTTCAATGAACAGGTATTTGTACCGTCCAAACTGCAGGTTATTGCGGGGCGGGAACAAATTCATGCATTTGAGGAACGCTTTCCTTCGTTTGAGCCGCTGATAAAAAGCCTGCTGCGCACTTACGAAGGAATTATCGATCAGCCATGTGCCATTAGCGAAAAAAATATCGCGCGGACGCTGAAGACCGAAGAACAACAGGTGACGGCCTGCCTGCAACAATTACAACGGCACAGGATTGTCGACTATGTACCTGTCAGGGAAAAACCGCAGGTTTACCTGCTGAAAAACAGGGTTAAGGCGAGTGACCTGAAAATAAATACCAAAAACTATAACAAAAGAAAAAAAATATTCGAAGACCGGGTGTTGGCGATGAAGAATTACACGAGTTCGCCGGGCCTGTGCCGAAGTGTAGTGATAGGAAATTACTTTGGCGACAAAAATATTCAGCCTTGCGGCATTTGCGACAATTGCATCAATCGAAAAAAGGAAGAAATAAAGGCAAGGGATTTCAGGGAGATACATGATTCAATATTGGAAATGATACGCGTGAAGCCTTTGACCATGCCGGAAATTCTGAACGGCTTGATGGGCGTAAGGCAGGAAAAAACGAAGGAGGTAATTCACTTCATGCAATCCGAAGACAAAATTGGGATAAGTGACGAAGGAAAAATATTCAGCAGGGCAGGTTAAAAGAATCCCCTGCTTCTCGAGCTTCTCCTTGATCCAAAACCCAATGCTCCAAGCAAACTGCGGGTGATGATGCTTGCCGCGGTACGTTGCACCTGGCGCCCGGCGCCGCTGTCAAGGATCTTCTCCAGCGTTGACTTTTCGGGCCTTGTGCTCTTTTGCCGCGAACCGCGTGTGTCCCGGGCAAGTGCTTCGTCAGAACCTGTTTCGGTGGCAGCTTCAATTTTTGCATTCAATATTTCGTAGGCGCTTTCAGTGTCGATTGCCCTGTCATATTTTGCCTTTAATGTGGATGTGCTCACCTGCGTCGCGATCTCCTCATCGGTAAGTACATCCATCCGGGAAGCAGGCGGAACGAGCATGGTGTGTACGAGCGGCGTAGGAATTCCCTTCTCATTGAGGAGCGTGACCAGTGCCTCGCCGGTTCCGAGCTGGGTGATCAGTTCGTCAACGTCGTAGTAGGTTGATTCGGGGTAATTTTCGGCTGCCTGCCTGATCCCCTTGCGGTCGGCGGCGGTGAAGGCGCGCAGTGAATGCTGCACCTTCAGTCCGAGTTGCGCGAGCACCCCGGCTGGTACATCTTGCGGATTCTGGGTGCAGAAAAAAATTCCCACGCCTTTGGACCTGATCAACTTTACCACGGTAAGGATCTGCTGCATGAGAGCTTCGGTGGCCTCCTGGAAAACGAGGTGAGCCTCGTCGATGAACAGGGCCAGCTTGGGTTGCTCCATGTCGCCCTCTTCGGGCAGGGTGGCATACAGTTCTGCGAGGAGGCTCAGCATAAAGGTGGAGAATAGCTTTGGCCGGTTTTGCATATCGGACACGCGCAAGATGCTGATCATGCCACGGCCGTCATCGGCGATCCGCATGAGGTCCTCGACCTGGAACGAGGGTTCGCCAAAGAAAATGTCGCCGCCCTGCTGCTGCAGTTCGATCACCTTTCTTAAAATGGTGCCTGTAGAGCTGGTCGATATCCTGCCATACTCTTTCTCGAGTTCCTTTTTTCCTTCGTTGCTGACGTACTGCAGCAATTTGATAAAATCTTTCAGATCGAGAACGGGAAGGTGGTTATCGTCGCAGTATTTGAAGATCATGGAGACGACGCCCTCCTGCGTGTCGTTCAGTCCGAGTATCTTCGAGAGCAGCACGGGACCAAATTCAGTAACGGTGGCCCGTATCCGCACGCCTTTCTCATCGCTGATGCTCAGCAGTTCGACCGGGAAGCCAGCCGGTGTAAACTGCACACCCGTTGCCGCCGCACGTTCATTGATCTTGTCATTGGCCGTTCCGGGTTTCGCAATACCGCTGAGATCGCCTTTAATGTCCATCAGCAACACCGGTACGCTGGCATTGCTCAGTCCTTCTGCCAGCACCTGCAGGGTTTTTGTCTTACCGGTTCCGGTGGCGCCGGCAATCAGCCCGTGCCTGTTCAGGGTGCGCAACGGAAGAAATACATCGGTGCCCGTCAGCGGTTTGCCGTCGAGCATTGCCGTGCCTATTTTGAAATGGTTCCCTTTGAATTGATATCCCTGCTTGATCAAGCCGGTGAACGCTTCTGCATTAGCCATAAAAAGATATTAATGTTTCAATGTACACATATTAACAAAAAATTACGCAGGCATCAGGATAAGAGACAAATTGATTAAATTTATTTACCGTATGTTTATTCTCAACGAATTAAATTTTTCGTATGGAAGGGAAAAAAACGAAAATATTATTATGCGAGGACGATCAGAATTTGGGGATAGTATTGAAGAATTACCTTGAACTTAATGATTTTGATGTAACGCTGGAAAGGGACGGACGACTCGGCCTTGCGGCCTTTCAACGAGAAAAGTTCGACCTGTGCCTGCTCGACATCATGATGCCGCATATGGACGGATTTAAACTGGCGGAAGAGATACGCGATGTGGATCCCGATATACCGTTATTCTTTTTGAGTGCGAAGACCATGAAAGATGACATCATACAGGGTTACAAGCTCGGCGCCGATGATTACATCACCAAACCGTTCGACAGCGAAGTGCTGCTGTTGAAAATAAGGGCCATCCTGAAAAGGAACGAGGAAGGAAATAAGGAACAGGAAAACAAAGAATACAACCTTGGCTCGTATCATTTCAACCCGAAACTTCGGGAGTTGAGCCACGACGGCAAGATGCAGACGCTTTCACCAAAAGAAAATGAGCTGCTGAAGCTGCTGGCCGAACATCTCAATGATCTTTTGCCGCGCGAACAGGCGCTTAAAAAGATCTGGGGCAGCGACACCTACTTCAATGGACGCAGTATGGACGTTTACATTGCGAAACTGAGAAAATACCTGAAAGACGATTCAAATATTGAAATCGTGAATATTCATGGAAATGGATTCCGGCTGGTTGCACCTGTGGAGAGTTAGTTAGCAATGATAAGGGATTAGGATGGCGATTGTCAAACGTCATTTGCGTTTGCCTGTTGCCGGGTCCACCCCCGGCGCTTCGCGCCACCCCCGCCAGCGGGGGATACATTTTGCAGT
>CBIGXK010000084.1:0-12504 GCA_966193805.1 uncultured bacterium
CAACGGCAGCAAGCCGAAGAAAGACATCCTCGAAGGCGTGGACATGGGATGGTCGCGAATTGGCGCTTCGGGAATAACCAAAGCAATCGACAACATCATCAACAAATATTCGATCATCAACCCCGCTTCCTCCATTCCGGCATTACTCGCGCTGTACAAGGAAATCGACAGGCTGCCGTCATCTTACTGGACCGAAAGGAAGAAGGAAGAGGTGAAGCAGATCGTTGCCGAAGCTGCGGGACTGTGGATGGAAGCGTACGTTACGGAGCCTTTTGCGGTGCAGGGCGATTCCATCAGGGTGAATATGACCCTCAATAACCGCGACGGCGCAACAGTAAAGTTGCGTTCGTTAAAGCTGAACGATTTCGACACTACTATTAACCGACCCGCTCCCACAAACAAGAATCTCGAATTTGTGAAAGTGCTGGCGGTACCTGCAAACATGCATATTTCGCAACCGTACTACCTGCGCGAGAAAATGGAAAAGGGCTCTTATAATGTCAGCGACCAGGAACTCATCGGGCTCCCGCAATTACCCCCTCCGTTTACAGTAACGTTCGATGTAAATATCGGTGGCCAGCATTTCAGTTATATGCGACCGGTGCAATACCGGTATACACACCCGGTGAAGGGCGAGCTGTATGAACCGCTTGTGGTGATCCCCTCCGCCGATAAACGTGCCGCTTACGGTCAGTTCCGGCACATCAGCTACGACCATATTCCCGACATCTACTATTTCAATAAGGACACGGCGAAGGTTGCCATTCACGATGTGAAGATTGACGGTAAAAATATAGGGTACATAGAAGGCGCGGGAGATAAGGTGGCGGAAGGACTGACGTTAATGGGCTACAACGTTACGTTGCTGCAGCCGAAAGATCTGACATTGTCCACGCTTTCACGGTTCGATGCGGTGGTGACCGGTGTGCGCGCCTACAACGTGCACCAGTTCCTGTCCGACAAAAATGATGTGCTGAACGAATATGTGAAGAATGGGGGTAACCTGGTGGTTCAATACAACACCAACAGCAACCTCGGACCTAATACGGCCACCATTGGTCCGTTGCCCTTTCACATTTCGCGAAACAGGGTAACGGATGAAAAGTCGCCCGTGAAATTTCTGCTTCCCGATCACCCTGTGTTGAATTATCCCAACAGGATCACCAAAAGTGATTTCGACGGCTGGGTGCAGGAACGTGGCATCTATTTCGCGGAGCAGCTCGATCCGGCATTTGTGACGCCGCTGGCCATGAGCGACCCTGGGGAAGAAGAGCATAAGGGAAGCCTGATCATTGCAGATTACGGAAAAGGAAAATTCGTATATACCGGACTGGTATTTTTCCGCGAACTTCCGGCGGGAGTTTCGGGGGCATACCGCCTGCTGGCAAATATTATCGCTTTAAATAAAAATTCGAAATGAGTGGAGTTCCGGAAAACCGGCGAAACGTGGTTTTGGTCGTAAGTATTTTGATTGGACTGGTAGTGGGCCTGTTCATTAAAAGAGTAAGCATAGGACTGCTGATCGGCATTGGCATGGGCGTATTGATTGGAGGAATGCTGTCAGGAAAAAAATAAACCGCATGTACAAATTTTTAAACTGCCGGCAGGCATGAGCGGCATCGACTGGCTGGTGCTGGTGATCACCCTTGTGGTGGTCATCGCCTATGGGTTATTCAAGAGTCGCACGTCGAGGGATCTCGACGGCTATTTCCTGAGCAACCGTACGATGCCGTGGTGGTTGATACTGCTCGGTGTGATGGGAACACAGGCCAGTGCGGTTACGTTTCTTTCCCTGCCCGGACAGGCATATGTGGATGGTATGCGGTTCGTGCAATTCTATTTCGGCCTTCCGCTGGCGATGATCGTGCTGTGCTACACGTTCGTGCCCATTTACCACCGGCTCAAGGTGTACACCGCTTATGAATTTCTCGAGAAGCGGTTCGACTCAAAAACCAGGACCTTCACCGCCTTTTTATTTTTACTGCAACGCGGCCTTTCCACGGGCATCAGTATTTACGCGCCATCTATTATTTTGTCAACAATGTTGAACTGGAACATCTACTGGACAAACCTGTTCATGGGTGGCCTGCTCATTTTCTATACCGTTTCAGGTGGCGCCAAGGCGGTGGCGCATACGCAGAAGTTTCAACTGATGGTAATTTTTGCGGGGATGATCTTCGCAGGATACATGGTGGTGAATATGCTGCCCGAAGGCGTTGGACTGAGTGAAGCCATCGCGCTTGGCGACAGGCTCGGCAAAATGAATGTGGTGACCACCGGGTTTACGGAAGGAGGGTTCGACTGGGGCGACCGGTACAACCTGGTCAGCGGTATTATCGGGGGATTGTTTTTACAACTGTCATATTTTGGGACGGACCAGTCGCAAGTGGGCCGCTACCTAACGGCAAAATCCATTAAAGAAAGCCGGATCGGATTAATCATCAACGGCATCGTTAAGATACCGATGCAGTTTCTTATACTTTTTCTCGGCATCCTGGTTTTTACGTTTTATTTATTTACCAATCACCCCGCTACATTCAACACGCACCAGTCGGAAGTGCTGAACAACTCCCAGTACAAGGGCGTTGCCGATGCGCTGAACATGCAGCTCGATTCTGTGCAGGATAGCAAGCGCGTGGTCATCAGGCAATGGCTGACGGATAAAAACAACGAGGCGCTTATCAACGATATTCACGCGCACCTGCAGCAGGAGAAGGTGATACAGGATTCGGTAAAGACACTCGTCACGAAAATAGATCCGCTGGCAGAGACGAACGACACCAATTATATTTTCCTCCGGTTCGTCATCGATTACCTGCCTGCCGGGTTGGTGGGATTGCTGATCGCCGTGATCTTTTTGGCTGCCTGGGGAAGTATTGCTGCAGCGTTGAATTCATTGTCGTCGACGTCGGTCGTGGACCTGCACAAAAAATTCATCAATAAGAATTGCACGGTGGAAAGGGATTTTAAAATGTCGAGAAGGTACACGTGGATTTGGGGCGTGTTCTGTATTGTTGCGGCCATGTTTGCCACGCGTATGGGAAGCCTGATAGAGGCGGTGAATATTCTCGGTTCATTGTTCTATGGCGTTATACTCGGCATCTTCCTGGTGGCATTTTTCCTGAAGCGTGTGGGCGGGCAGGCGGTTTTTATTTCGGCGGTGATATCTGAAATATTTATTCTCCTGCTTTTTGCGCTGAACGAGTTTAACGTGATAGGGTTGGAGTTTCTTTGGTTGAACGTCATTGGTGCGCTCAGTGTGATGGGATTGGCTTTGGTAATCGAGTTATTCATAAAAAAGCGCCCGCCGGATCAGGCGAGCGCTTAATGGGTAATGGATCGTTGTTAGTTCTTCGCTACATCCAGTTTCTTAAAGATCGATTTAACGATCTTGTTCATGTTTTCCTTGTCGATACTTCGTTTGGTAACTTCTGTTTCCGCCCATCCCTGCCAAACCAGTTTTTTCGAATCGTTATCAACAATGTTGATCGTTACGGTCCCTGATTTGTAAGGCACGTCATACCGTGTTTGTCCCATGTACCTCGACGGATAATACAGGGAATTGATGCGGCCCGTGTAGGGGTTGTAGAAGTAGCGGACGAATGACCGCGAGTAAACCGGATCGGATTGCGACCGTACTGCTTTTTCGATCATGATGTCGTAATCGATCAGTACGTCGGGATTTCTCTTCGCTTTAACAAATCCGTTTCGTTCCAGTTGTTGCGAAATGAGGCTCATAAGATTTTCTTCCTGGAAGTCCTTATAAGGCTTGTCATTTTTCCGTTCGCTGTTGTTTTCGCTGATCCACGCGTATGTTTTGTAGTTGTTAAGGTTTACGTTCGGATCTCGCTCCACGTATGATTGAACACCGCAACCGGTTATAATGAATGCCGCCAATACCGGGACCCACCATTTCATGATATTGTTTTTCATATGCTTGTTTTATTACCTGTTAGACGCGAGGGGAAGGTGGTGGTTTGCTTGCAGTTGGGTTAAAGTTTCGTGAAACGTGGGAGGGGAGACGTGAAATGTGAGACGTGAGACGTGAGACGTGAAACGTGGGAGGGGAAACTGAAGAGATTTTCCTCTGTTAGATGGATCTCGCAAAGCCGCGAAGAAGTACGCAAAGCGTTTCCCCCGCTGGCGGGGGTGGCGCGAAGCGCCGGGGGTGGATCTTTGCCCTTTGCCGTCTCACGTCCCACCCCTGAACGCCGGATGAAACTGCTGCAGCGTGGCTCTTAAATAATCCCTGTCGAGATGCGTATATATCTCCGTGGTAGTAATACTCTCATGCCCCAGCATTTCCTGCACGGCGCGAAGGTCGGCGCCGCCTTCGATAAGATGAGTTGCGAAAGAGTGCCGCAACGTATGGGGCGAAATAACTTTTGTAATGCCCGCCTTCTTCACCAAATCTTTCAGCATCAGGAAGATCATCACCCTGCTCAGCCTGCTGCCCCTTCTGTTAAGAAAAAGAATATCATCTTCTCCCTTTTTAACTTCAATTTGATTGCGGATGGTCTTCCTGTAAACAGCGATGTATTTCAGGGCGGTGCCGCCTATCGGTATCAATCTTTCTTTATCTCCCTTACCCGTCACTTTCACAAAACCCAGCTCGGGATACAGTTGCGAAATCTTCAAATTCACCAGCTCACTCACCCGCAGGCCGCAACTGTACATCGTTTCAAGGATGGCCTTGTTGCGCGTCCCTTCGGGCGTGGAAAGATCGATGCAGGCAATGATGCTGTCTATTTCCGAAACGCTGAGCGTGTCGGGAAGCTTTCTTCTCGTTTTCGGTGCTTCAAGCAAATGGGTGGGGTCGGTTTCCACCAGGCTTTCTGTGATGCAATATTCAAAAAACGAACGGAGCCCCGAAATGATGCGCGCCTGGGAAGTGGCGGTCATGCCCAGTTCATTTATCCAGGCAGTGAACTCCTGCAGGTGATGCAGCCTGACCTTCGACGGCGCCAGCGACTTTTCCTTCTCCTGCAGAAACTGCGTGAGCTTGTCCAGATCCGACAGGTAGGCCGCCACCGAGTGTTCGGACAATGACTTCTCAAGTTGCAGCCACGCCCTGTAGCCGTTTTTGTAAACCTCCCACATAAGGGGAAGTTAAAAGTTATCAGTTAAAAATTACTTTTCAGTTTTACATTTAACTTTTAACTTTCCCCGATGGAAAAAGTGAACCTGCGGTTGTTCCGTAAAAAGGTTGAGGCAAATAAATCTTCCCTGAAACGATTTCTTTCCCGGCTGTCCAAAACTCCGCCCCGCGGATTGGATTCGATAGCCGTGGCCGCCGATGCTGAAATGTGGAAAAAAACGGACTGCCTTTCCTGCGCCAATTGCTGCAAAACAATGTCGCCCACCTACAGCAAACGCGACCTGTTGCGGATATCCACGCACCTGGGAATGACGCCGGGCGAATTCAGGAACAAATACCTCCGCAAGGACCGCGACGGCGACTGGATCAATAAAACAGAACCCTGCCAGTTTCTTAACCTCCAGGATAATAAATGCAGCATCTATGAAGTGCGACCGGCCGATTGCGCAGGCTTTCCTCATCACACAAAAAAGCGGGTGGTGGATTATGTTCACGTTTTCAAGCAGAATATCGAATATTGTCCTGCTACGTACATGGTGGTGGAGATGATGAAAGAAAAAATAGAAGCAAAGATTAAGAGCCGGCTTCCCGTTTAATAGAAGTACACATCTTCGATAAAAAAGAATTCAACGGGCCTGCCTTGTATAACGAGAACGGAAACAATGTCAAACTGAATTCTTTTCACATGTTGGTGCCGGCTCATGAATACCACAGCGGCTTTTCTCATCGCATTGAATTTCTTTTTCGTCACCGCTTCTTCAGGGTATCCGAATTTCAGGGAATGCCTGGTTTTCACTTCAATAAAATGAAGAATTTTTTCTTTGAAAGCAATGATGTCAATTTCCTGGCGGCCGCTTCTCCAATTACACGCCACTATCGTAAATCCTTTGTTGACCAGGAATTCACGAGCCATCCGCTCACCGTCTTTTCCCTTGATAATATGCAGGGCCATGGTTTCAATTTTGTAATATTGCCGCAGATTAAATGATGCTGAATAAGGAATATGGAAATATCTGAAAAGATTGCAAGGATACAAGGTGTATTTAAACACTATGACTGGGGAGGAAAAACCTTCCTTCCGTCGCTTTTGAACCGTTCAAATGAAGAGGGAAAACCTTATGCAGAATACTGGCTGGGCAGCCACCTTCACGATGCCGCCGGAAAGCTGCCTTACCTGTTCAAGGTGCAGGATGTTGAAAAAATGCTTTCCATCCAGGTGCATCCGTCGAAGGAGGTAGCGAAGAAGAAATTTGAAGAAGAAAACAAAAAAGGTGTGCCATTAGATGCTCCAAACAGGAACTACAAGGATGATAATCACAAGCCGGAGTTGCTGTCGCCGCTGGGAGATTTTTACCTGCTCCATGGTTTCAAACCTGTTGAGAAGCTTACGGCCGTTTTGCATAAAACACCCGAACTGCAGTTCCTGCTGAAAGAATTTGGCGAGGGTAACTATAAGCAATTGTACACGGCGGTGATGACCATGCCGCAGGAGGAGGTGAACAAAGTTCTCGCACCGTTGACCGGCCGCATTGTTCCCCTGTATAACGAAGGAAAGTTAACGAAGGAGGATGAGGATTTTTGGGCGGCGCGGGCAGCGCTTACCTTTCCGTCGGGCAACAATATCGACCGCGGCATCTTCTCCGTCTACCTTTTTAATATTGTAAAGATGAAAGAAGGGGAGGCGCTGTTCCAGGACGCCGGACTGCCGCACGCCTACCTCGAAGGGCACACCATGGAGATCATGGCGAATTCGGATAATGTGCTTCGCGGCGGACTTACACCCAAGCATATTGACGTACCGGAGTTGCTGGCCAACATAAAATTTGCACCTACGGTGCCCAACGTTATCAAAGGAAGTACCGCCAGCACACACGAAGAAGTGTTTGAAACACCCGCCGAAGATTTTCAGTTGAGCCGCATCATCGTGGAGCCCGGCGAGGGAATTTCGCTGCACGCCGTGCATGCCGACATATATTTCATTTACAAGGGCACCGGTGCGGCGGTCGCGGATGAAGAGCGCGTGGATTTTAGAGCGGGAGATGCCCTGCTGGCACTACCGGGCAGCGTGGTGCACTTAAGTACCGCGTCGCGGGCCGTTGTTTATCGGGCAACGGTGCCTGCGGCATCGAAATAATGATTATTTTTGCGTTTAATTTTATTCTGTTATGAGGTCAAACAAGCATCTTGTCTCCATTCTTTTGATGATGATCGTGATTGCCGCACTTTACCGGATCATTCCCGGGCGCCAGCCGGGGTTCGCACCGCAGTGGGCCATGGCGCTGTTTGCGGGAGCGGTGATAAAAGATAAGAAATGGGCATTTGCTTTTCCGATCCTCTCGATGCTGATTTCCGACCTGCTGTACCAGGTACTGTATACCTATGGATTAAGCGACATTCCCGGCTTTTATTCCGGCCAGTTCACGAACTATGTGCTGTTTGCCGGCCTTACAGCCATCGGTTTCTTTATGAGGAAGGTGAATGTGCCGAATGTGCTGCTGTTCTCGGCCATCGTTTGCATGGCTTATTTCGTGGTGTCGAATTTCCTCGTCTGGAACGGCGGCGGCGGTTGGTTCAGGCCACATACGTTCAGCGGGCTGATGCTGACTTTTGTAGACGGCTTGCCGTTCCTGCAGTGGAGCTTTATTTCTACGCTGGTATTCGGTGGCGTGCTGTTCGGCGCGTGGAAGCTGATGATGAGGCAAAACGTGGCAACGGCTTAATTCTCCCCGCTTTCATATCCTTCGTCCGTTAAAAGATTTTTACCGTCGGCGGCCTCCGTGGCGAGCATGTCGCAGCGGTTGTTGAACGCATTGTCGGCGTGGCCGCGCACCCATTTGAACGTGATATTGTGTTTTGCGGCCAGTTCGGCGTATCTCCGCCAGAGGTCCTTATTCTTTTTTCCGCCTTTGAAATTCGTGGCCAGCCAGTTTTTCAGCCAACCTTCGGTTACAGCCTTCACTACATACTGGCTGTCGGAAAAAACGGTGATGGTGAGGCCATCGCGGTTCAGTGCTTCGAGTGCTTTGATGACTGCCAGCAGTTCCATGCGGTTATTGGTGGTGCGGCGATAGCCGGCCGACAGTTCCTTTTCTTTTCCACCGTACCGGAGAATGGCGCCGTAGCCGCCGGGTCCCGGGTTTCCGCGCGATGCACCGTCAGTGTATATGATGAGTTCTTTCAGAACGATGTTTGTTGATAGTTATAAATCGGCAATAGGCAATGGGCAATAGAATATTTTTATGAATATCTTAGAATCAAAATCTTAATCAAAACCGTACACTATCACCTACTCAAAACAAAAAAGTTTTCGTGCGACTGGAACCTAAGCAGTCTACACCTGAAAAACGCCCATTTTAAATTCCGGAATGTCCGGGTTGTGATCCGCCGCTTCTATCGATTGCGAAATAATGCTTCTCGTTTCAACGGGATCGATCAACCCATCTACCCATAACCTCGCCGCCGCATAATAGGGCGATGTTTGCCTGTCGTATTTCGATTTAATATCCAGCAATAACTGCTTTTCTTCCTCTTCACTAATCGCACTTCCCTTTGCTTTCAGCCCTGCCACCTGTATTTGCAGCAGCGTTTTCGCGGCCTGCTCCCCACCCATCACCGCAATACGCGCCGTGGGCCATCCAAAAATAAATCGCGGGTCGTAAGCCTTGCCGCACATGGCGTAATTGCCGGCGCCAAACGAATTGCCCACAATGAAGGTGATTTTCGGCACCACCGAATTCGCCACCGCGTTCACCATCTTTGCTCCGTCTTTAATGATGCCGGCGTGCTCGCTCCTCGAACCCACCATAAAGCCTGAAACATCCTGCAGAAAAACAAGCGGGATCTTTTTCTGGTTGCAGTTCATGATGAAACGCGCGGCCTTGTCGGCGCTGTCATTATAGATCACTCCGCCCATCTGCATTTCGCCCTTACTGTTCCGCACAATTTTTCGCTGGTTGGCCACAATTCCTACTGCCCATCCATCAACGCGGCCATAACCGCAGATGATCGTCCTGCCATAATCTTCTTTGAACTGTTCGAATTCGGAATCGTCTACGATTCTTTCGATGACCTCCATCATGTCGTACGGCTTGCTGCCATCCACAGGTATCACGCCATACAATTCCCTGATATCTTTTTTCGGTTTTACCGGCTGGATGCGGTCGAAGCCCGCGGTGGGCGTCTTGCACATCATAGACATCATCTTTCTGATATGGTCCATGCATGCTTCTTCCGTGTCGAATTTATAATCGGCTATCCCGGAGATTTCGGTGTGCGTAGCGGCGCCACCCAGCGTTTCCACATCTATATCTTCCCCGATAGCGGCCTTTACGAGGTAAGGCCCGGCAAGGAATATCGAGCCTCGTCCCTCCACCATCAGTGTTTCATCGCTCATGATAGGAAGGTAGGCGCCTCCGGCCACGCAGGCGCCCATCACCGCCGCGATCTGCGTTATGCCCATGGCGCTCATCTTCGCATTGTTCCTGAATATTCTTCCGAAATGTTCCTTATCGGGAAATATTTCGTCCTGCATGGGCAGGAACACACCGGCGCTGTCCACCAGGTAAATGATTGGCAGCATATTTTCCATCGCTATCTCCTGCAATCGCAGGTTCTTTTTCCCGGTAATGGGAAACCAGGCGCCTGCCTTCACGGTCTGGTCGTTTGCCACGATCACACACTGCCTGCCGCTTACATAGCCCACACCACCAACGGTGCCTCCGGAGGGGCAGCCACCCTGTTCCTCGTACATCTCCCAGCCGGCCAGGGCGCCAATCTCCAAAAAAGGTTTGCCGTCGTCTTTGAGATAGTCGATCCTTTCTCTGGCAGTTAGTTTTTTCTTTTCTTTTTGTTTTTCTGCCGCCTTTTTGCCTCCACCCAGCGCCACCTGGTTCAAACGCTGACGTAACTGGCTAACCGACAGGCGCATTACATCTTCATTCTTATTATAATCGAGGTTCATGAAGCAAATGTATACGTTAACATATATTTATCCTTAAAATCAAAACGGTAAAAAAGCGGATTATCATATTAATCGTACTCGCGGCGGCGGTAAAAGTATTTTCGCTGTCTTCCTATGCAGTGGAGCATTACTACTCCGGCATTGTTTATCCATGGATCGCTTATGTGCAGCGGCTGCTGCTTGGGTGGATACCTATCAGTGTGGGAGACCTGTTGTATGCCTTTGCCGGCATATGGCTGATCCGCCGGCTGGTACTGTTGATCAGGAGCATCAGGCGCAAAGAAATCAACAGGGCCTACCTGAAAAAAACGCTGCTCAAAACCGTTAGCATCGGCCTTACCATTTACATTACATTCAATGTACTGTGGGGACTTAACTACAACCGGTATGGCATAGACTACCAACTGAACATTGAATCTTCGGATTATTCTGACGAAGATATTCTGGCGGTGACGAAAGCGCTCTCGGTCCGATTGAATGAACTGCAGCCATCATCCCTGCCGACGCGCGCGAGGTTAAAAAAGAAAAGCAATCTTTTTGAAGGCGCAAAAGCTGCCTACCGGCGTCTCTCGGCCGAAAACCCGCTGTTCCGGTACAGCCCTCCTTCGGTGAAACCTTCTATTTATAGTTACCTCGGTAATTACCTCGGGTTTACCGGTTATTACAACCCGTTTACGGGCGAATCGCAGGTGAATACAACGGTGCCGGTGTTTATACGACCCTTTACCACCTGCCATGAAATTGGTCATGCCCTCGGTTATGCGAAAGAGAGCGAGGCGAACTTTGCAGGATATCTTTCGGCCGTTCACTCTGCAGATTCGGCATTTCAATATTCCGTGTATTTTGAAATGTTCGCCTATGCGTCGAGATATCTTTATTATTCAGACTCTGTGGCGCTGAAAGGGCTCACTGCCAGCTTATCGGATGGCGTGAAGAGTGACATCCGCCTGGTGCGGAAATTTTTTGAGAGGTATGACTCGCCGCTCGAGTCGGCGATCGACAGGTTGTATTCTGAATACCTGAAGGCGAACGAGCAGCCATCAGGTAAAATGAGCTATAATGAAGTGGTGGGGATGCTGATCGCTTATTACAAACGCAGTGGCCACATTTAAAAATTGTTCTTCCACATCATGCTTTCGATGGGCTTGTCGGGTTGCTGGCTGTACTTCGCGTTTTTTTTCTGGTTGTACTTCACCTCGATATCTCCTTCGACGGGGAAGTAGATGAGCTGCCCGATAGGCATGCGTTTGTACACTTTCACCGGTTGCTTCACAGAAATTTCGAGCGTCCAGTTGCCGCAGAAGCCAACGTCGCCCTTACCGGCAGTGGCATGGATGTCGATGCCGAGACGGCCGGTGGAGGATTTCCCTTCGAGGAAGGGAACGTGGGCGTGCGTTTCGGTGTATTCGTCGGTTACGCCCAAATAAAATACGTGCGGGTAAAGAACAAATCCTTCTTCGGGTATTTCGAAATATTCTATTTCGTTGTGTTTTTTTGCGTCGAGGATGTGCTCGCGGTAGGTGGCCAGCCATCTTCCTAAATGCACGTCGAAAGAGTTGCTGCCAAGGCAGTCGCGGTTGTAAGGATCGATTTTAATGGTGCCTTTTTCTATTTCCTGCAATATCCTCGAGTCAGATAAGATCATGTGCCGTTGGCTTGTTTATTTTGATGGACTGTAAATAAATCTTAAATCTGCAATGTAAACGGGATCGGTGGCAATATTTTTTCAACATACTATTAACGACACGACCAGGCTGGGGATATGGAAGATTGAGGAGGGAGAAAAATTCTTCCTCCAAAAGGTACCTCTCAAGCAGCATGTGTCGCATCCGTACAAACGTTTGCAGCACCTGGCGGGCAGGCTGCTGCTGCCCGAACTGTTCGAGGATTTTCCGCTGGAGGAGATCATGATTGCCGACACGCGCAAGCCGTTCTTAAAGGATGAGAAATATCATTTTTCGATATCGCACTGCGGTAATTATGCCGCTGCCATTGCCAGTGCCGACCACCGGGTAGGGGTGGATATCGAGCTGGTAACGCCAAGGCTCAGGAATATATCGCCGAAGTTTCTTACGGAGAAGGAGGCGGCGTACCTGGAGCAGTGGAAAGACCTTTCGTCATTGTATATGCAGATGCTCACGATCATCTGGTGCGCCAAGGAGGCGATTTTTAAGTGGCACGGCGAGGGTAAAGTGGACTTTCGGAAGGCGATGATGCTGGACGGGGTGATCACTACGTTGCCGGATGGGTGGATAAGGGTGCCGTTTTTGTTTAGGAAGGGCGAGCCTGTTTCGCTGAAGGTGACCGCCCGCAGCTTTGAGGGGCTGATGCTAGCTTATGTGATGACGGAGGAGGGGGGAGAGCAAAGGTGAAAGGGCAGTGGGCAATAGGCAATAGGCAATAGGCAATAGGCAATAGGCAATAGGCAATGGGCAATGGGCAATGG
>CBIGXK010000085.1:0-12403 GCA_966193805.1 uncultured bacterium
GCCTATATTTATAATCGGTTTGCCATATCAATCATCCGAAAACCAACACGCTTATGTGTATCAATCTAACGAGACGCCTATGGCTGGTCATTGAACAGTCATTGCTATTTTTCTCTCTTCTCCTTATTTCTGTCACTGCTTTATCGAATAATCCCCTTCCTGCACATGTGGTGGAAGGGACGGTTAAGGCCACGAATAGGAACGAACCCCTGGAAGGAGCCAACGTGATCATTAAAGGAACGAACAACGGAACCACAACGGCGAGAGATGGAAGTTTCAGGATCACCGCCGAACGGACCGCTGATACCCTGGTGATTTCTTCGATAGGATATGTAACCCAGGAAATTCCCATCAGGGGCAGGTCCGTTATCGACGTGGACATGGTCGAAGAATCGAAAAGCCTCGATGGTGTGGTGATCGTAGGGTATACTTCCCAGCGAAAGAAGGACCTTACCTCGGCCGTTGGTATCGCAGATGTTTCGAGCATGCAAAAGAAATCGGTTACCGATGTGGCGCAGGCGCTACAGGGAAACGTAGCAGGCGTGAACATCGCCGCCGGCAATGGCAACCCCGGCTCCAACATGCACATCAACATCCGTGGTATTTCTTCCTTTTCGGGAGATAATAGTCCGCTGGTGATTGTTGACGGCGTGCAAATTGAAGGCGGACTTCGTGAGATGAATGCAAACGACATCCAGTCCATACAGGTGCTGAAAGACGCTTCATCGGCGGCGATTTACGGATCGAGGGCAGCAAACGGCGTAATACTGGTTACCACGAAAAAAGGCGACAAACGCTCAGAAAGGGCAAAGCTCACATACCAGAATTACGTTGGTGTGCAGATGCCTTACAAGGGCATCGACATAGCCAATTCAAGGCAGTACGTTGAAATACTGCAGCGGATGTACGGCAAGGATCTTGACGGTGACCCACTGATACCGCAAGCGGCAAAGGATTATCTCGCCAACCCGGGAAATTTCCAGGACTACGACTGGCAAAAAGAAATATATACTGCTGCGCCTATGCACAGTCACGACCTTTCTATTTCTGGTGGCGGCTCGTCGGGCACGTATAGGATTTCGGCCGGCTACGTTGACCAGCGGGGAATTACTCTCGCAACCGGCTACCGCAGGGCAAATGTGCGCGCAAATTCTGAGTTCTTTGTCAACGATAATATTACTATCGGTCAAAGTATCTCGTTTGCAAAATCAACAACCAATAATGAACCCTATGCGTTCAGCAGGTCGGTATATTCGCAGGCAGTAAAAATGTACCCTTATTTTTCCCCCAAACTTCCTAACGGCGATTGGCAAACATCTTCCTTTTATTACGGCGGCGGCGACAATCCCGAAGCGCTGATCAGAAATCCGTTCCATTACAACAGCATCTGGAACGGCGACGAGCATGTCAGTGATCTGTCGGCAAACATGTACCTCGATGTGAAGATTGTGAGCGGTCTCACCTACCGGCTAAGCGGCTCGTTTTCGCAGGGCACATACCGTCGTGCCAATTATTTTGGCGACAAGGGTGAATTCCAGGATGAATATTTTGATCCCAACTTGTCGCTCGAAGAAAGACAGTCCACTTCGTACAACTGGAATATTGATAATACGCTCAGGTACAAGAAAACGTTCGGTAAGCACGCTATTGATGTTACCGCAGGTTTTATTGCGCAGCAATTTGGCGACAGGTACCTGGTTGGCGGGAAAGACGGATTTCTTTCTGACATCACCAGCACGCTCGACGGTCCGGGCGGCAAAAATCCATATGCCGAAGGCGGCTTGCAGGAAAGTGCGTTGGAATCGTGGATCGGCCAGGCATTTTATTCATACGATGATCGATATCTCTTCACAGTAAATTTCAGACGTGACGGTTCGTCCCGGTTTGCAAGGGACGTACGATGGGGAAACTTCCCCGGTGTGTCAGCGGGATGGAGACTTTCCAATGAGAATTTCTGGAAAGAAAGCAAGATCAGCGACATCATCACTGACCTCAAGATCAGAGGCGGTTACGGCGTATTGGGAAGGCAGAACCTCGGCAACTACGATTACACCGCAGTGCTAGACTACGTTCCGGTCGAATTTGACGGAAGCGTGCAGGATGGACTCATTACCGGAACACCGATCAACGAGGCGATTTCATGGGAAAAGCTCATCTCCAAAACCATCGGCCTCGATTATGAATTGTTTAATGGTAAAGTGAGCGGCTCATTCGACTATTACAACAACGACACGAAGGATATGATCATTGGCCTCCAGTTGGCGCCCTCGGTTGGTGGTGGAGAACTTCAGTCGAATATCGGCCGTATCAATAACAAGGGTTTTGAAATGACGGTTAACTATAACGACCAGGCAGGCAAAGTAAACTACTCAGTTGGATTCAATCTGGGTACTACTCACACGAAATTAATCAACTTCGGAAGAGAACTGGAAGAAAGCGAAAGCCCCGAATGGGACGTTCCCCATGCTATGGAACTCCATCGTGGCGGTGGCATTGCCGAATTCTGGCTGATACGCACCAACGGAATATTTAAGTCCCAGGAAGAGATTGAGAATTATAAAAATTCACAGGGAGTGGTTATTCAACCGAATGCCCAACCAGGCGACATTCGGTTCGTTGATGCGAACGATGATGGTGAGATCACAAGTGAAGGCGACCGGCAATACGTGGGTACGGGTGTGCCAAAGGTGAACCTCGGCTTTAACTTTACCGCCAACTATAAAAATTTCGACCTCTATATTGGAGCAACCGGTGCTTTTGGCCAGGTCATTTATAATGCCATCAACTACCTGGTTGAGCAACCCTATGGATTTGGAAACTTCAGTACAAGATTGCTGGATGCTTATGATCCGGCCACCAATCCCGGTTCCAATTTTCCAAGACTGAATCCGGATGATGTTGATGTGAACTGGAACTCAAGGCCAACTTCCGACAGGTATATTGAAAACGGAGGCTACGTTAAGATCAGGAACGTCGAACTTGGCTACCAGATTCCCGCAGATCTTGTTCAAAGGATTAAGCTTAGTTCATTCAGGGTATTTGTAAGGCTGCAAAACCTCGCAACGTTCACGAAATATTCAGGCGCCGATCCGGAAGTAGGGTCATCACCATTAGTAAACGATGATCCGATCTGGACAGCGGGTCTTGACCGCGACACTGCACCGCAAGCCAGATCATTTCAGGCAGGCGTAAATATCTCACTATAAAAATATTCAGAATGAAAACGATCATTAAGTCGACATATAAAATCGCGCTTACCGTAATGCTCATCGGCCTGGCAGCGATCGGGTGCAAAAAAGATTTTTTGGACAGAAAAAATCCAAATGAGATCACTGCGGGAACCTTTTTTGAAACGCCCGACCAAGTGCAGCAGGCAGTAAATACGCTATACCCTGCAATAAATTCGGTACGTTCCATATTCGAACAGAATTCGAGAGGCGGCGATGCAACATTAACTTCCGGCGCTTTCGACGTGCAAGTTGCCTATTTCAATTTTCAAAGCACCCCGGAAAGTGGTGACACCGACGGTTTGTGGGAAAACATCTATTCAATGATTTATCGCGCCAATACTATCCTGGCCAACCTGGATCGAGCAGATTGGTCGGAGGATGCGGAGCTGAAAGAGCGTTTGAGGGCGGAAACGCTATTCTTCAGAGGAGTGGGGTACTTTTACCTCGCGCACATGTTCGGACAGGTGCCGATAATTACCTCACTTCCGGAAACAGAAGAAGACTATAATCCTTCAAAGGCATCTTCGCCCGATGAAGTGTACGACCAGGCGATTGCAGATCTTACAGAAGCTAAAAACGGTCTGCCGGCCGAACAGGAAGACGTGGGACGCGCCACCAAAGGAGCAGCAACAGCTTTTTTAGGAAAAACTTATTTATACCGTGCGGGATACCTCGGACAGGACGAATACAAAGCAAAAGCCGCAGCCGAGTTCAGGGAGGTAATGGACCTGGGTATATATGACCTGGTGGAGAAATACGAAGACAACTTTACCGATGCCAACGAAAACAACGAAGAATCCATCTTTGAAATTCAGTATGGATATAATGGCGGTCTTGGCACGCCCACCCAGGACAGGACATTCAACATGGTGCCGGGAATCAGTTTCGAAATATTCCTGCGTCCGTCGCAATGGGTGATGCAAACAATGGCAACCGAAAAAACGATTGATGGCGAATATGATCCCCGGTATTTGCAAACAATTTATTTTGATGGCGGTCTTCCTTTGTTCGGCGTTCCCTATGATGAGCTGGGAGATGGCATCAGTTGCAATGGTGGTGTGGGCGCAGGAGGTGCACCCGACGGTTCAAGCTCGAAAGAAGGAGGATGGTGGCGCAAATATCTTAATGTAAATTATAGCTGCGAACCGGCCATTACGACCGAAAGAGGATCTGAAAATAATGAAAGGCTGATGAGATACGCGGATGTTCTCCTGATGTATGCAGAAGCGGTTGCGGATACAGATCCTGCTGCGGCCAACGCTGCCATTAAGCAGATAAGGGACCGTGCAAACCTGCCGGTAAAAGCCTTTTCGGGAGCAGAAATCATGGAAGAGATCAAACACCAGCGAATATTGGAGTTCACCTACGAGAACATGCACTATTTTGATTTGATACGTTGGGGACTGCTGGGCGACGCACTACAGGATCACGGAACCGCTCCCCAGATTCAGAATTATGATCCGGTTAAGCACAAATATTTCCCGATACCAACCAGTGAAATCAATAATAATACTAACCTTGAACAAAACGATGCGTGGAAGTAAAGAATAAAAGTATGCTATTGAAAACAAGAATAACCGGTACACGGTTTCTATTTGCAAGCCTGGTAACATCGGTAGCGATGCTTTTTTTCCAGGCAGCTTCTTACCGGCCGCCCGACATCGATCATGCAAAAGTGATCAGCAGCCTGAATGAACAAACGCTGAAAAAGGGGAAGGAAATTTATGAACAATCTTGTGTTGCGTGTCACGGTAAAGATGGTACCGCCTCACTGCCCCAGGCCAGATCGTTCAATAAAGACAAGCTGAGATTCGGAAACAAGCCGTATGATATGTGGAAGACCATTTCGTTTGGCGCAGGAATGATGGCCGCGCAAACCTGGCTGCAACCAGCCGAAAGGTATTATGTTATACAATACATACGGGAGCAATTCATCAGAAAATCAAATCCGCGGCAATATTTTAAAATAACAGATGAATACCTGGCCACGTTGCCAAAATCGCAAAAGTCGATTGAACAACAACTTGCCGAAACAAAAAAACAGGCGCTGAAAGGATCGCTCAAATATGGCCAGGAGTGGTTTATGCACCACAAAAGCAATTATGGCCCCGCGATACATTCGCAACTCGAGAACCACACCACTGCTTCCCTGACTGTGTCCCTCGACAAAAATGTTCAACTGGCTTACAGCCTTCTTCGCATGGGTACTGTAGCTGCATGGCAGGGAAATTTGAACGTGTCTGACACAAAATACAAGAGATACCGTGGGGAGGGAGAACCATTTATCGAAGGAAAAGAGCTCGATGGATTGCAACGCTGGCAATGGACGTACAATGGGAAGCTGGATTCGCTCGACCAAGCAACGGGCGTGCGCACACCACTCCCTGCTAAATTCATGGAATATCACGGCCATTACAGGAACGGGAAAAAGGTGATTCTTTCGTATTCCATCAATGGAAGAAACATATTGGAGCTTCCCGCTGCACGAGGTTTAAAGAATAACATAGTTCTATCGCAAACTTTAAAAATCGGTCCGGGCGACGAGCAGGCCATTTATATTGGGCACTTGCAAGACAGCAACACATCTTATAAGAACAGTGTGGTGTTGTTGGATGGCAAGCCGGCAACGGGAAGCGAAGTTGACGGTCGCATTATAACCAGCAAGACCGCGGCGGGAAAATTTATAGCCGCAGCAATCGTTGGCAATACAAAAGGATGGCAATGGAAATTCGATGACAGCAATCGCCTCCTGCTGACAGTTCCGGCATCGAATGAAACTATCACTGTTGAAGTGTTGCGTATGGCCGGAAAGGGACAGGCCGAATGGCTGGGTTTCATGGCGTACATGGAAAATGAATCCGCGTTGCCGAAGATTGCAGCACTGGATCAACTGGTAAAGGGAGGACCGCCTGCCTTCAACAAAAAAGTTGTTGTAAAAGGAGAATTAAATGTTGCGAGACCACATTTCGATACAAGGTATTTTGAGGATAAGGATAAGACGGCCAAAAGCAAGCTGGTAACGCTGCCATCGGATTACCCGTATACGGTCGATAACATCAGACTTCCGTTTGATAACGCTTACAACTCATGGGTCCGTCCTACGTCAGTTGGATTTAAGAGTGATGGCACACTCATCTTAACAACTTACATGGGTGATGTATGGGCTGCCAAAGGCATTGACGACAAGCTCAACGAAATAACCTGGCAACGCATCGCCACGGGGTTGTATGAACCGATGGGACTCAAGGTTGTTGATGATAATATTTACATTACCTGTCGCAATGGGATTACCCTCCTTCACGACCTGAATGGGGATAACGAAACGGATTTCTATGAAAATTTTCATTCGGATCACGATGTTTCCGCCTTCTTCCATGCTTTCTGTTTTGGACTGGAAACAGACAGTGAGGGTAATTTTTATTACACCAAACCTGGCCAGTACACCAACAACAGGGATCCTGGCAACGTCATAAAAGTGTCGCCCGATGGAAAAAATTGGGAAAGCATTGCCACCGGTTTCAGGGTAGATAATGGAATAACGATAACGCCCGATGATAAAATATTCGTAAGTGACAACCAGGGTAACTGGACACCCGCAAATAAGATCAATTACATTGAGAGAGGAAAGTATTACGGCTATGTCCAAAACGTAATTGAAAAAGGATGGAGCCCCGATGGGATGGTGATCACAGAAAAAGACATCGTTAATGAGGTCATCAGCCCGGCAGTCATTCCGGTTCCCGACACCTTCCAGCCTCCTGCATTATGGATGCCGCAGGAATTTGATAATTCGCCCGGTGGTGGCGTTTGGAGCAACAAAAACTGGGGACCCTACGGCGATCAGTTCATTCATACAAGTTATGGAACCGGATGGATGTACTGTTTTTTTCCTCATCAAACAGATGGCGCGATGCAGGGTGCAATGGTGGCCATGCCGTTCCAGTTCGATGCGGGTATTCAACGCGCAACCGTTAATCCCGTGGACGGGCAGGTTTATGTTACCGGACTCACTGGCTGGGACGATGGCGTTTCTACAAAATACGGGGTGTTGTCGCGGGTTCGTTACACCGGCGGAAAGGGCCATCTTCTGACAGACGCTGAAGTGGTGAAAGGCGGCGTTAAACTCACCTTCAATTTCACTATGGATGATGAAGTTTCGTTAGACAAGGATAGTTATGAGATCATGCAATGGAACTATAAACGTACCCACGAGTATGGGTCAGCTCACTATTCCCTAAAAAATCCCGGCCAGGAAGGAATGGACACTGTGAACGTTGATGAAGTGATTGCACAGGACGGCGGCAGTTCCCTGCTGATTAAACTGAATGATATGTCGCCGGTACAAACGATGCGTATCCGGTTCAAAGTAAAAGGTGTTGATGGTGCCGTTGTAAAGGATGTGGTTTACCTTACCATAAATAAACTGCCGGAATGATGAAATTATTGTTTATTATTTTTTATCTAATATGCAGCATGACTGCAAACGCACAACAACCCCAGTGGGTACAATACGAAGGATCTGGTGGTCCTGGAAAAGGCAAACACGTTGTTTTTGTTAGTGGTGATGAGGAGTACAGGTCGGAAGAAGCACTGCCCATGCTTGCGGCCATCCTTTCAAAAAGATATGGTTTCAAATCGACGGTACTTTTTGCCATCGACCCCAAATCGGGAATGGTTGACCCGATGGTGCTGAACAATATTCCTGGTTTGCAAAACCTGCAGTCTGCCGACCTGATGGTGATCTACACCCGGTTCAGGGACATGCCCGACGAACAAATGAAATTTATTGACGATTACATTCGTTCGGGCAAGCCGGTAATTGGATTGAGAACGGCCACCCATGCCTTCAATTATAAAAAGAATACAGGCGGCCCATACGCCAAATACGATTTTAAAAGCAAGGAAAAAGGATGGGAGGATGGTTTCGGCAGAAAAATACTTGGAGAAACCTGGGTTGATCATCATGGTCATCACGGGCACGAAGGAACGAGGGGACTGATAGACGGTATACAGCAGGATGCAAAAAATCCAATATTGAACGGCGTCAAAAACATCTGGTGTCCAACAGATGTATATACAGTAAGAAAATTGAATGGCGATTGCCAGCCATTGGTCTATGGCTTGTCAACCAACGGCATGACACCAGACGCGCCGGTAAATCTTGAGAAGTCGGTGATGCCGGTTGCATGGACGAAGACTTATACGAGCGAATCCGGTAACACGGGCAGGGTATTTACAACCACAATGGGCGCCTCCATTGATTTGGTAAATGAAGATTTAAGACGCTTGCTGGTAAATGCCTGTTTCTGGGCGGTTGGGCTCGAGAAACAAATACCGGAAAAAGCCGACGTGAGCTTTATTACGGAATACGAACCAACAATGTTCAGTATCGAGCTTTTCAAAAAAGGATTTTACCCTTCGCGATTTGAATTGAAATAACGCGCTTAACCGGCACATAAGTTAAACACGAGGTATGAACTATCAATATGCGCTATCGGGCGATAACAAAATCTATTATCATGAAAAAGGCACAGGCGAACCGCTTGTCCTAATTATGGGTTTTGGTGCCGACGGAACCGTATGGAACAAGCATGTTGAGGTGTATGAAAAACATTTTCGCTGCATTATTCCCGATAATCGGGGCGTCGGATTTTCAGATCAGCCGAGAGGGCCCTACAGCACAAAAATGATGGCCGCAGATACCATTGCAGTAATGGATCATGCCGGCGTTAAAGCGGCACAGATTGCAGGCATTTCGATGGGTGGCGCCATTGCGCAGGAAGTGGCGATCAATTATCCGGAAAGAGTGAAATCATTGCTGTTAGTGAGCACGTGGGCGAAATTTAATCATTACGCCACGGCAGTATATGAAAACCTGAAACACATTCGTGCTTCCGCTCCTTCCGAATATTTTACTGCGTTGCTGCAACTGTGGATCTACGCCCCGCCTTTTTATGAAACAGGATGGGAATCGTTGAAAAAAGATGCGGCTGAAGCAGGAAAAAAACCTTCTGCGCAATCGCGCGATGGGTTCGAGGGGCAGCTCGACGCGTGCATTCATCACGACAGTGTGGAAAGGCTCGGTCAAATCCGCGTACCTGCTCTGGTCACCGTGGGGATGATGGATATTTTCACGCCTCCGGAATTTTCAGAAGTGCTTCACAACGGAATCAAAGATTCACAATTCAGTACATATCCCGAAGGAGGGCACGTTCATCACTGGGAAGATCTTGAAAGATTCAATCGCGAAACACTTGAATTTTTATTAAAGCATTAAGTTATGACGAAAATTAAACTGGCCTGCGAAACGTACACATGGCAAATGCCGGGCGAACAATACAAGGGAAAGCTTGAACATATCATGGAAGTGGCTTCGCGCGCGGGGTTCAGGGGTATCGAGCCCGATTCAAGCTTCCTGCATCACCTCTCCGATCCTGCACTGATGAAGGCCGCGCTGCAACAATACAATCTTGAATTGTCAGTTTTCTGTTATGTTGAAGATTGGCGGTACGCAAACGAAACGCCGGATGAACAGCAAAGAGCCAATGCCTGGCTCAAATTCATGGAGCACTTTCCCGACACCATTTTTTTGCTGGTGCAAATGCCCGGAAAAGACAGGCAAAACCTTGAAGAGCGGCAGCAGAATTTATTGTCGTGTGTAAACGCTATCGCGAAAAGAGCGGCCGATAAAGGCATTGAATGTTCTTATCATCCCAATTCGCCGATGGGTTCAGTTTTTCGTACGCACGAAGATTACAAGATCCTGCTCAATGGCCTAGATAGCTCGGCAATTAAATACACTCCGGATGTCGGACATATCGCAAAGGCCGGAATGGATCCCCTCGCCATCGTACAGGAATACCGCGACCTGGTGAACTGCATTCACTACAAAGACATGTATAACGATGGAAGATGGGCGCCGATGGGTGAAGGATCGATTGATTTTACAGGCATTACGAACTATCTGAAGAAAACCGGTTTTGAAGGATGGATAGTAGTGGAAGATGAATGTGATGAAGCCATTACCGATCCTGATTCGGTAGCCATGAAGGACGGCCTGTATAACCGCCAGGTACTTGAGCCATTGATCTCCCACACATCCAAAACCCAGTTCAACAACGAGCTTTAATTTTTTTGAGATGACGCATAACAGAAGGAAATTTTTAAGTCAGGTAGCCGCCATGGGCCTCCTGCCGTTGATGCCCTCACCGGCTTTGGAGTCGACCGTCGATGATACCTACAAGGGTAAGAACAAAGTTGGTTTCAACCTTTTGTTGTGGTCGGCCGTTGTTTCGGAAAAAATGAATGAAATCGCCTCGAGGCTAAAGGAAACAGGATATGATGGCGTTGAGGTAGCGATGGCTGAAACAAGTACGGGCCCCTATGTTTCTTTTGGCAAATATGTGAAGCAGCTTGGTCTCGAAACTTCAGTTGTCCTTGCCGTGGGTGAACAGGACGACCCGATCAGTGAATCAAAAGCCGTGCGGGATCGTGCGCTTCAAAAAATTAAATGGTCCATCGACCGTGCCAACGACCTTGGTGCAAAAGTGATCTGCGGTCCCTTTCATTCAGCATTCGCCACGTTCCGCAAAAGGCCTCCCAACGAAGACGAGTATAAGCGAAGTGCCGAGGTGTTGCACGCAGCCGGTGAATATGCCGCAACTTCAGGCATCACATTAACGATAGAGGCGATTAACCGCTTTGAATGTTATTTATGCAATACCATTGCACAATTAGATAAACTGGTAAAGCTTACGGATCATCCCAACGTGCGTCCGATGTTTGATACGCATCACGCCAATATCGAAGAGAAGAACATCAAAGACGTCATAAAAACCATCGCAGGTTCCATCGCTCATGTTCATATCAGTGAAAATGACAGAGGAGCACCCGGCGATGGACACGTTGATTTCGACAGTGTATTTTCCGGTCTTGCTGAAGTGAATTATAAAGGCTGGCTAACGATAGAGTCGTTTTCGCGCAATGATGTTGAATTTGCAAATTCAATTCACGTGTGGCGCGAATATTCGAAACCCTGGGACGTGGCAACCAGGGGACTGACCTTAATAAAGAAAATGCAACAGAAGTATAAGTTATAAGGAGTCAGTAAAGCTCTTTGAAATCAGGGTTGCAGGATGACCTTTCCGCAATTGGCGGTTTGCTGTAATTCAAAAGCCTGCTCTACTTTATCGAGCGGAAACCGGTGAGTGATGAGCCGCTGTAGTTTTTCTTTTGATGCGCGGATGAGCCTGATCATTTCCGGCGCATCGTTAAGATTCCAGTGCCAGATACCATGAAGGGTAAGGCCTTTTCTTAAGAGGTCTCTGCTAATGTCGATGGTAAAATCTGATGATTCACCGATGAAAGCCACGTGTCCCTTTCTTTTGGCAGTTGTAATGGCGAGCCGTTGGTGAACCTCGCTGCCCGAACATTCGATGACTTTGCCGGCTCCTGTTCCGTCGGTGAACGCCGATATTTTTTCCTGGATGGCGCCATCGTCGGGATCGAGAACCAGGTCGGCGCCGAGTTGGAATGCGAGCGAGCGGCGATATTCATTACGGCCGGCGCCAATCACGCGGGCGCCGCTGTACTTAGCAACGATGACTGCGCCAAGGCCCACGGGTCCGAGGCCGGTAACGAGAACAGTGTCCGCCGGCCCGATGTTCAATGCGATACCAGCGCCTAGGGCGGGACCTAGCGCACAGCATGCCATTGCTGCTTCATCATACGAAATGTCGTCGGGAATCGGTATCAGCAGCCAGTCTGGTTTGAGGACGTATTCGGCGAACGTTCCTGTGCCATATTCTATTTTATTCTTTGCCAGCGGGTCAACAATATTTTCGCAATGAATATAATCACCCTGCCTGCAGAGTTCACAATGACCGCACGGGTACTGTGGCATTACGATGACACGATCGCCGGCCTTTACTTTGCTTCCGCCAAAAGCTTTGGCAACTTCGCCGGCGGCCTCATGACCAGGATTCGTACATTCGTCGCCCCTGAAATATTTTCTGTACTCGGTGCACATGGGCGCAGAATGGATCTTGACAAGAACGAAGTGATCATCAGATTTAGGTGTTGGGGCCTCGATAACCCGTACCTTCTTCGTACCCTGAATAACAACTGTTTTCATCAATAGTAAATAAATATTGGTGAACTGAATGGAAGCGTAT
>CBIGXK010000086.1:0-12393 GCA_966193805.1 uncultured bacterium
GGTAGCCAAATGGGTGCATGAAAAAAGCAACCGCGCAAGCGGTCCGCTGGTCGAAGTAAACTGTGCGGCAATTCCCAGCGAATTGATAGAAAGCGAACTGTTTGGCCATGAAAAAGGATCGTTTACGTCGGCAGTAAAGCAAAGGATAGGCAAATTTGAACAGGCACACACCGGAACGCTCTTTCTCGACGAAATTGGCGACATGAGCCTGAACGCACAGGCGAAAGTGTTGCGCGCCCTGCAGGAGGGCCGCATTACGAGGGTAGGGGGCGATAAGGACATCAACGTGGATGTGCGGGTGATAGCCGCTACCAACAAAGATCTGCTGAAGGAAGTGGAGGAGAAGAATTTCAGGCTCGACCTTTATCACCGGCTCAGCGTCATCATCATCCACGTGCCTTCGCTTAATGATCGGCGTGAGGACATTCCTTTGCTGGTGGACAAATTCCTTATCGACGTTTGTTCCGAATACGGCATCGCCAAAAAATCGATTGATGACGATGCGATCGATTACCTCAAGCAACATAACTGGACAGGTAATATACGGGAGCTCCGCAACGTTGTGGAAAGGTTGGTGATACTATCCGGCAAGTCGATCACCGCAGATGACATTCACACTTATGTGCTGCCGAAATGAATATTAAATATGGATGAGCGGCAAGCCGCCCGTCATACATTTTAAGCCATTAGTGGGTGATTATATTAATTTTACCGGAATTATAAAAAACCGAGAATGAGTTCACATGACATATTGGTCCTGATCCTGATATCCCTGTTACTGGTTTTACTCCCCGCGCCCGGACTATACAAAATGTTTCAAAAAGCAGGCATCCCTGCCTGGAAGGCCTGGGTTCCTTTCCTGAATATATGGGAGATCGTAAAAGCGGCAAAACTGAGAAAGCACTGGTTTTTCTGGCAGTTCATTCCTATTGCCGGATGGTTCATTACCATCTGGCTGTTGATAGAGTTTGTGAAGCTTTTTGGGAAATTCAGGCTCTACCAGCATGCGATGGTCGTGTTTGTGCCGTTTCTTTATTTTCCTTATCTCGGTTACGACAAAAAAGCAAAATACATTGGTCCCGAAATTGTCAGGAAACACAGGAAGAGCGCCACACGCGAATGGATAGACGCTGCGGTTTTTGCGATAGTGGCGGCCACATTGATCCGTACGTTTATTTTCGAAGCTTACGTTATCCCCACCGGGTCGATGGAAAAGACGTTGCTGGTCAACGATTACCTGTTTGTAAGCAAGCTTACCTACGGCCCAAGGATCCCCAATACGCCTCTTGCCGTGCCGTTTGTACATCACACCATCCCCGGACTTAATGTCAAATCGTACACCGAGGTGCTCCATCTGCCGTACACACGTTGGTTTGCCAAGCCCGTAAAACGAAACGATGTGGTGGTATTCAACTTTCCTGCCGGCGATACGCTGACGAAGGAACGCGATTCGCAGGATCCGTATTACGACATCCTCAGGAGGGAGGAGGCGCAGATGTATAACGTTTACCGCAACCAGATACAGGATGAGGCGCAATTGAAGGCAACCAGTTACCAGCAGGCACGGAACAATGTGTGGGACCAGTTTACCATCGCCACAAGACCGGTTGATAAAAGAGAAAATTACATCAAAAGATGCGTGGCCATAGCCGGCGACACGATCAGCATAAAGAACGGCATCCTGCATGTAAACAATGAAGAAGCATTTGTTTCCCCGACGTCTGCAACGGATTACTACGTTACCACCAGCAAAGTGATCAGCGAGGATCAGCTCCGCGAAGCGGGCATCAACCTCAACTCGAGCGAGGAGTCGCCCGATTTCGACATTGCGGGCAATAATGCTTACCGCATCAACCTCACCGCATCGGAAGTGGAAATATTGAAGAAGATACCCGGCGTTGATTCGGTGTCGCGCGTCATTGCCGACAACTACGGCGCTGTTTTTCCCTATGATAAACGATTTAACTGGTCGATAGATAACTTTGGTCCGTTATGGATACCCAAAAAGGGCGCTACCATCCGGTTGACTCCGGAGAATATTGTGTTGTACAAACGCGTGATCCGCGTTTATGAGAATAATAAGTGGGAGGAGAGGGATGGAAAGATATTCCTGAACGGTAAGGAAGCCAACAGCTACACGTTTAGGATGAATTATTTCTGGATGATGGGTGACAACAGGCACCGTTCGCAGGATAGCCGGTATTGGGGATTTGTTCCCGAAGATCATGTGGTGGGCTCGGCTTGGCTGATATGGATGAGTTATGACCAGGGCATCCGGTGGAACAGGTTGTTTAAGACAATAAAGTGAGAGGGGCAAAGAGCAGTGGGCAATAGGCAATGGGCAGTAGGCAATAGGCAATGGGCAAAGATTAATTGATCGTTGATAACTTGACTGGACAAACGGAAAGAAAAAACCTACTATAAAGTATTCTTTTAACCGCTAAATATCTAAGAATAATTGCCCATTGCCTATTGCCTACTGCCCATTGCTGTTTTCCGTTTCCGAATTGTAAATTTTCTAAAATGCCCACCAACTCTTTCCAATTCGAATATGAAAAATATGATTCGGCATCGAAGATGAACGAGGCCGACCAATTGTTGTTGAAGAAGGCCTTCGAAGCCGCTTCAACCGCATACGCACCCTACTCGAATTTTAAGGTGGGCGCAGCAGCAGAAATGGATAATGGGAAGATTATCACCGGCAGCAACCAGGAGAATATTTCCTTTCCCGCCGGGCTCTGTGCCGAAGGGGTAGTGATGGCTGCGGCTTCTGCATCGTTCCCGGGCATGCCTATCCGAAGATTAGCCATCAGCTATCAATCGGCCGATAACAGCAACGACCAGCCTATAGCGCCATGCGGCATCTGCAGGCAAAAGTTGCAGGAATTCCAGGAAAGAACCGGTTCTCCTGTTAAACTGATCATGGGTGGCATTAACGGCGCCGTGATCATTGTGCCCGACGCTTCGTCACTGCTGCCTTTTTCTTTTAGATTTTAACAACGATCCTTCCCATCACGTTGCCGTTCAATATTGCATCAATCCAGGTTGCATTGAGTTCCTCCAGCGAAACTTCTTTCATTATTGCACTCAGCTTGTCTTTTATGTTCCATTCCACCACCATCTTCTCCCAGAGCTGTGTCCGCAACAGATAAGGCGTATCGGCGCTGCCAACACCCAGCAGGTTGACGCCATTTAAGATGAATGGAAACACTGTTGTGTCCAGCTTGGGCGAATCGACCAGCCCGGTGCTCACCACACAGCCTTCCTGCCTGCAGGCTTTCAGCAGGGTATTGAGCGTGTTGCCGCCAACGGTGTCGATGGCGCCCGCCCATTTTGGTTTCAGTAAAGCTTTACCTGAGGTGTCCGACACAAATTCGCGCGCTTCTATTTTCGCCGCGCCGAGGTGGCCGAGATATTCCTTCCCGTTTTGCTTTCCCGTAATGGCAATCACTTCATAGCCCGCTTTTGCGAGCATGGCCACGGCCATGCTGCCCACGCCGCCGGTGGAACCTGTTACAACGATCGGCCCCATTTCAGGCGTTTGGCCCAGCAGCCGCATTTTGTGGATCGCAGCAGCGGCGGTCAATCCGGCTGTGCCGATCGCCATGGATTCGGCAAAGGATAATTCGTTCGGTTTCCTCACTGCCCATGCTGCCGGCACCCTGATGTATTCCGCAAAGCCACCGCTGGTATTCATTCCCAGGTCGTGGCCGGTAACGATCACTTCATCGTTCGAAGCGAAGTTCTCGTTGCGGCTCAGTTCCACTATCCCCGCTGCATCCACGCCCGGGGTATGGGGGTAGTTTTTTGTAATGCCCTTGTTGCCGGTGGCCGAAAGCGCATCCTTGTAGTTGAGCGCCGAGTAAAGTACTTTTACGAGCAATTCTCCCGGTGGAAGGTCGTCGAAATCTATTTCCCTGATGTTTCTTTCAAAAGAGCCTGTAGGGGATTCAGTGACTCTTAATGCTTTGAAGGGCATCTGTTGTGTTCTTTTTCTTTAATTACTTCAAATTGCATACCGCAAGGTCGCCGCTAAAAGTATTCGAATTAATTCATTTTATCGTAAACCGTAATTCGTAATTTTAGAGCCTTTATTTGTTCACCCAAAAATTAAATATACAATGAAAAGAACAGCGACAGCGGTCTGGAATGGTTCCGGAAAAGACGGAACAGGAAATGTGAGCACCCAGAGCAACACACTTAACAAGAACCAGTATTCTTACAAATCCAGGTTCGAGGAGGGTGTGGGAACCAACCCGGAGGAGCTGATTGCTGCTGCACATGCGGGTTGCTTTTCGATGAAGCTCAGCTTCGTACTTGGCGCCGCCGGCTTCACACCCGACTCCATCGAAACCACTTCGGCGGTTGATTTCGACAACGGCGTCATCAAGTCGTCTCATCTTGCCGTAAAAGCAAAGGTACCCGGTGTATCCGCCGAAAAGTTCCAGGAAGCGGCAAAGGACGCAAAAGAGAATTGTCCGGTAAGTAAGGCGCTGAGCATTGAAATCACAATGGAAGCAAGCCTTTTGCAGTAACTTAAGCACTTAAAACTTAAAAGTTGAACTTAAATGGCTCTTAAGTTTTTCATCCTGATAATTTAATTCATTTCAATCGACATGAGAAAAACACGAAGAGGTTTCATCAAAGACACCGCCATTGCCGGTGCCGGATTTTTTATTGTACCCAGGCACGTATTGGGCCGGGGTTATGTTGCACCCAGCGACAAACTGAACATCGGCGCCATCGGCGCGGGCGGTAAAGGAGCGAGCGACATCCGCGAGTTTGCCAAAAGTCCAAACGTAAACATCGTGGCGCTCGTGGATGTGGACGACCGTGCTTCGGCGGAAACCAGGAAGAAATTCCCCAAAGCAAAATATTACAAAGACTACCGCGAAATGCTGAGCAAGGAACATAAGAACATAGATGCATGTTCCATTTCCACGCCCGACCATGTTCATGCAGTGGCCACCATTGCCGCCATGCAGCTTGGTAAACACGTGTACACGCAAAAACCGCTTACTCACGACATTTACGAGGCGCGTGCACTTACCGAAGCGGCCAAAAAATACAAAGTGGTCACCCAAATGGGCAACCAGGGCGCATCCGGCGATGGCGTACGGCAAATGATGGAATGGTACAATGCGGGCCTCATCGGCGATGCGACGGAAATCCATTGCTGGACAAACCGCCCGGTATGGCCACAGGGTTTTGGTAAGCCCACCGGTAAGGACCAAATACCCACCGAACTCGATTGGAAACTGTGGCTCGGCCCCAACAAATTTGAAGAATATCACAAAGAATTCGTTCCCTTCAACTGGAGAGGATACTGGACATTCGGCACAGGCGCGCTGGGCGACATGGCCTGCCACATCATCGACCCCGCATTCAAAACAGTTGGGCTGGCCTATCCCACATCTGTTGAATGCAGCGTTGTTAATCTTTACGAACAGATGTGGACGCCATCCTATCACCCCGACAGTTGCCCCGCGGCTTCTTCGATGAAGCTCGAGTTCCCTTCGCTGAAAGGCAAACCGCCCGTTAAACTTTTCTGGATGGATGGTGGCATCCTTCCTGAACGACCTGACGAACTCGGCCCCGACGAAATGATGGGCGACGATGGCGGCGGAGCGATCATTACCGGCACCAAAGGCAAAATGATGTGCAGCACTTATGGCGGCAATCCGCAGTTGCTTCCCACATCAAAAACAGCAACGACAAAGGTTCCTCAAACACTGGCACGCGTACCCGAAGGGCACTACGTACAGTGGGTGAACGCCTGCATTGCCGGATATGGCAAGAAAGAAGTAAGCTCGCCGTTTGAATACGCCGGCCCGCTTACCGAAACCATCCTCATGGGTAATCTTGCATTGCGTGTGTTCCAGCAGAAAGATGCATCGGGTAAATTCAGTGGAAGAAAGAAGCTGCTGTGGGATGCCGAGAATATGAAGATCACGAATTACGATGCGGCAAATGAGTATGTGAAGAGAGATTACATCGACGGCTATTCGCTGAATGCCTGATCACCGTCATTCATCTAATAAATTGGCCAATGCAAGGAGTTCAACTCTCTTGTATTGGTCTTTTTCTTCTGTAAAACATTTACTGAACTCTTCAAGCAGCAATTGGATGATACGCTTGTTGCTGATCGGCTTGAAATAAGAAGTTACGGGCGGCACGTTGATCCTTTTGAAATACGTTTCCACATCTTTATGGGTAAACACCTGTCCGCTGATAGGGTCGATAAAAAATTCAGATTTGTACATGAAATTTTCCGTGTGCCGCGAAAAATCATAATCGGACCGGAAATAACTCAACACGAATTGCCGGGGGATGTTGATGGCGCGTATCGGAATATCCAGCAGCTCGCTTAAGATGAGATAAAGTATGCCATTGGCGATGGCGTTGCCTCTCTTGGTTTCCAACTGCTTGTTGATGAGAAACTCTTCCGGCTGCTGGTAGGCAACTTCAGTACCCTTAATATTGAAGTAATTGTAAAGAATGCTGGTAAGTACATTTACCTGTTCGAGAGGGGTAAGGTAGGTGTTCAGTTCGAGCCAGATGTTGCGGCGTAGTTTTTCAATGTCCTGGTACACCTGGGTCGTTACCATTTCAGGATATTGGAACCGCGCCACCAGCAACGCTCCGGTCAGCAGGTCGTGATGTACGTTTTTGCTCCACTGCTCCATTTCTTCTGAAAGGTCGCGGTAATGAAGGCGGTGTATCAGCAATTCTATTCTTTCCTGCACATCTTCGCTCACCGTGTTTTCCCAGAGGTTCTCAAGGTTTGGAATGATACCCTTACCAAAGTCAATGATCCTGCTCGACACGGCACCAAACACCTCTTCATCAGGGTCGTCTATGAGATGCAGAAGGGCGTTGATTTCCCGGTTCTCTTCCATAGCTTAAGTTGTTGCTCAAGGATGAATTTCGTTGAACTTTGCAGAACATCTTTCATATTGTTTTCCACAAATGTGCCCGCGATGTTCATTTCTATTTACAGATAAAATTGTGCCCCGTTCCGGCAACATTTATTCGGGGGCACAAACCATCGTTCGTCAGGCGTGCAGCGGGAGAAAAGAATTCAGCAATCTGCCTGTTTCCTCTTCATCGGCCGCGTCCTGCATCACGCGTTTAGGGATAACGATGGCATGATAGGAATTCGTATACAGGTAGTGGGCGTCGCGTGTTGCTGCGTAGTGCACAATGGCATCCCATTCGTACCTGCTTTCAGACAGCGTATCCCTGTCGGTTATGCCGGTTTCTGCCAGTATGATCTCCGATTCATCGAGGATGTGCTGGTTCTCTTTTTTTGAAAGGATCTGGTCAACCTTTCTTTTCACTGACCATCTCACGAAATAGGGTATTAGCAAGAGATAGATGAGGCCGGTCGAAACGAACACGGTAATATCGACCCAGATCAATGCCGAATTGGTAGCCAGTATGTATAAAAAGGCAACGATGCCGTACAGCAGCATCACCCGTAAAAAATAAAATATCCTGTACCTCTTTCGGCGGGAATCCGCCCAGGCGGTAAAATAATTAAAGCGGAAGTATTCTTCTTCAGTAAGCCTGAATTTGAATGAAACCATTATCGCCGGTTATAATGCATCAGGATCCTTTTTTCTTCCTGTACGATTTTTTCGGTGGGTTCGCCTTGCCGTCTTCTATCATTTTCTTTACCTCATCGATGGTGAGCGCCGCAACGTTCTCCTGCTGTTCCTTGGGTATCTTGTAATTCCGCAGCCCCTGCTTGATATACGGCCCGTAGGGTCCTTTGAGCAATTGAATTTTCTCTTTCTCGAATACCTTGATGGTCCTTTCTTCCTTGGCCGCCCGTTTTTCAACAACGATGGGAGTTGCTTCTTCGAGCGTGATGGTGTAAGGATCGAATTCTTTACCTAAAGAATAAAATTTCTTGTCGTGTGCAATGTAAGGACCGAACCGGCCGATGTTGACCGTTACATCAGTGTCTTCGAACTGGCCTAGATTCCGCGGCAATTTAAAAAGTTCCATCGCTTCATCGTAGCTGATGGTTTCGATGCTCTGCGTGTTTTTCAACTTCGCAAATTTTGGCTTCTCCTCATCATTCACTTCTCCTATCTGCACCATGGGGCCGTATCTGCCCATTCTTGCCACAACACGCTTGCCCGAAACGGGATCGGTGCCCAGTTCCCTTTCACCTTTCACTCTTTCCGCGTTCTCGATGGTATCTTCCACATCCTTTTTGAAGGGATTGTAAAAATCATCGATCATTTTGTTCCACTTCAACTTGCCGGTGGCCACCTCATCAAATTCCTCTTCGATGCGCGCGGTGAAGTTGTAATCCATGATGTCGTCAAAATACTGCTTCAAAAAGTCTGTTACCACCAGGCCAAGATCCGTGGGGAACAACTTCGACTTTTCGGCGCCGGTATTTTCCTGCTCAACAACGCTGGTGATCTTATTCTCTTTCAGTTTAAGTATCCTGAAGTCTCTTTTCACGCCTTCCTTGTCTCTTTTTTCAACATATCCTCTTTTGAGGATGGTGGAAATGGTGGGAGCGTAGGTTGACGGCCGGCCGATACCCAGCTCTTCGAGTTTCTTTACAAGCGATGCTTCCGTGTATCTTGGGAGCGGCCTCGAGAATCTTTCAGTAGCCTTCATCTCCTTCAGGGGCAGTTTTTGATTGACCGAAAGCGGCGGCAGCATGCCCTGCTGGTGTTCCTCTTCGGTAACGTCATCATCATCCCTGTCTTCCATGTACACTTTCAGGAAGCCATCAAATTTCAGCACTTCTCCCTGTGCGGTCAGGTCTTCTTTATTTGTCGATATCCGGATCTTCGCTGTTGTTTTTTCGAGTTCGGCATCCGACATCTGGCTGGCCATCGTTCTTTTCCAAATCAGGTCGTACAGCCTCCTGGTTTCACTGTCTTCGATGGTGGTGTTTTCCATGTAGGTGGGCCGGATGGCTTCGTGTGCCTCCTGCGCCGATTCGTTCTTGTTCTTGAATTTGCGCGTTTGCAAATATTTTTTGCCGTATTGCTGGTTGATCTGGCCGCTGATGTCGGTCATAGCCGTTTCGCTCAGGTTCACGCTGTCCGTTCTCATGTAGGTGATGCGGCCGTTTTCATAAAGCTTCTGCGCAAGGATCATGGTACGGGCCACTGAGTAACCGAGTTTACGGCTGGCTTCCTGCTGCAGGGTGGAGGTGGTGAACGGCGCCGGCGGCGTTTTCCTGCCGGGCTTCACCTGTATGTCGCTTACCGCGTAATCGGCGTTCAGGCATGATTCGAGGAATGCCTGTGCGGTTTCCTGGTTTTGGTATTTTTTCCCTTCGGCGGCAAAAGTTACCGGTTTGCCGGAATTGTCGTTCGCTGTGAATAGCCCCTCGATCCTAAAGGTGCTCACGGGTGTGAAAGCGTTGATCTCTCGTTCTCTTTCCGCAATGATCCTGACGGCCACGCTTTGCACCCGGCCCGCGCTTAGATTGTTCTTTACGCTCATCTTCCTCCATAGTACGGGCGACAGCTCGAAACCCACGATGCGGTCGAGTATGCGGCGCGCCTGCTGCGCATTCACGAGGTTCATGTCCACCGTGCGGGGATTGCCTACGGCCGACTGGATAGCGGGTTTCGTGATCTCGTGGAACACGATCCTCTTAGTTTTCAACGGGTCGAGGCCGAGCACCTCGCAAAGGTGCCAACTGATAGCTTCCCCTTCGCGGTCCTCATCCGTTGCAAGCCATACTTCGCCCGACTTCTTCGCCAGTTGCCTGAGTTCTTTGACTACTTTCTCTTTGTCTTCCGGTACGATATAAGAGGGTTGATAGTTATTGTTAACATCAATACCCATCTCTTCTTTCCTGAGATCCCTGATATGTCCGTAACAACTCTTTACCTCGAAGTCTTCACCAAGTATCTTTTCAATGGTTTTGGCTTTCGCAGGCGACTCCACAATCAATAAGTTCTTAGCCATACTTGTCTTAAAACGGGTTAAAAAGGCCCGTTGGCGTGCAAGTTTACTGTATAACCAGCAGATTAAAAAATCAGTGGCAACTGCCCCTACTGAATACCGCCCTGCGGCATCTCGTCCGATTCCGTCCTGTTATTTCGTCTTTTGAAGAGGCTCATGTCCATTTTACCGAAGCGGTAGCTGAAGTTGAGCCGTGCGATTCGCGGGTCTCTGCGCCGCCAGTCGTCCTGCACAAAAATGGGCGAAGACGAGTGCGATGAGTATTTGCGGGTTCTCAGGATGTCGTTGATATTGAAGGACAAAGAAGCCTGGTTGTTCCTGATCTTAAAGTCTTTCCTGATGCCCAGGTCAACGCCATAGTTGGCATCGATGTATCCTTGCGAGCTGGCCGGCGGTCCGCCCATCCAGCCGCCGCGTCTTCCACCGCCGCTATTGCTGGTGGAAACGGGAAGTGCGCTTTTCGACTGGTAGTCGCCACTGAGTTGAACGCTCAGCGTTTTACTGATTCTAAACGTATTGTTAAGCTTGCTGAACGAGCTGGTCCTGTCGTTTTCCAGGCCGGGTACAACATCACTGCCCGAAATTTTTGAATAATACACGTTAGTATTCAGGTTGATTTCCCACCATGCGGTGATCTTGTTCCTGAAAATCAACTCAACCCCTGCGGCGTATGCCGAATTGGCATTGATCCAGGAGGAAACAAGTGCGGTGGTGTCGCCAATGCCGGCCTGCGTTTGATAGCGGGCGATGAGATTGTTGGTCTGCTTGCCGAAAAGGGTGGCCAGAAACGTGTTGTTGCGTTCACCATACACTTTTTGATAGGACAATTCCAGCGAGTTGGTAAACTCAGGTTTAAGCGCGGGATTGCCTGTTTGCAGGTTGAGGGTGTCGGAAAAATCGGTGTTCGGCATCAACTGAAAAAAGTTCGGTCTGTTTACTTTGCGGCTGTAGTTCAACTGCAGGTCCTGATTGTCGCCGATCGTTTTTGTAACGAAGATGCTTGGGAAGAGGCTCACCGGGAAGTTATTTTTGTACGACTGCTTGCCGGGCTGTTCACCATTATATCTTGAGCTTTCTGCCCTTACCCCCACCTGGTAGCTGAACAGGTCCTTTACTTTCTGTGAAAAGATTCCGTAGGCGGCGTACACATAGTCTGTGTAGGTGAACTCGTTGTCGAGCTGCAGTTGCGGCACCCCATTCAGGAAGTTGAACTGGTGGCTGTCGTAGGTACGCGACTGCGAACGGAGCCCTGCTTCCCATTTTTTGCCATTGCCCAGGGGATGAACATAGTCCGTTTGCACTACCAGGAACCTGTTTTTACCACCCGTGTTGATCTGCTGCAACTGTTCGGGCGATTTGGGATCCTCCTGGTTCATATCGTTGAATGACCGTATGTAGATATTGGAGTTGCCGGCGCTGGGCGAATAGCTGTAGTTGACGTCGGCTGTCCATTCGCGGCCGGCCTGGGGGAAGATGTGTTTGAAGCCGGCGGTGGTGGTGTAATTATTAAAGGTGTTCTTTCCGGTTGTGTTGCGGTACTGCGACTCGACAAGGCTGTTATCGGAAGAATAGAGGAGATCGTTCCTGTTGTTCGGTTTAAATACGCCGCCGAATACGTTTTGCGAAATGCTGAGCGTGTTCCTGTTGTCGATAAAGTAGTCCATGCCAAACCGCGCAAAAGCGAAGCGGCCGTTGAACACACTTTCGTTGTGCTGGAACGTTTCTGAAACGGGCGTTTCGGCCTTGTTCAGCCGGTTGGTTTCTCCTTCGCTTTTCGACTTGCGCTGGTTGTAAAACAGGTTGGCAAACACGTTCACTTTTCCCTGGCGCACGTTGATGTCGCCGCCGCCGTTGAACTTGCCGCGCGAATCAACGCCCACCCTTACGCCGCCGTTGTACCCGATCTTACGCGCCTTTTTCAGTACAATATTTAATATACCGGACTGTCCGCCGCTGGCATCGAATTTCGCGGAGGGGTTGGTGATCATTTCGACGCTCTCGATGGCATCCGAGGGGATTTGGTCGAGTGAGAGGGTAGTGGGCCTGCCGTCGACAAATATCTGGGGCGCCGAATTGCGCATGGTAACGTTGCCGTCGATGTCGACGTTGAGGCCGGGGATGTTTCGCATGATATCCACCGCCGTTCCGCCGGTGGAGTTGATGTTTTTTTCGACGTTGAATATCTTTCGGTCTATGCCCATTTGTATCATGGGCTTCTCGGCAGATACAGTTACGGATGCCAGCATTTGTGTGTCTACTTCGAGCTGGACGTTGCCCAGGTCCTTGTCGAGCGCCGAAAGCAGTTGCGACATATCCTGGCCTTTGCCGGGTTTGAAGGCAAATGCCACCGGCTGATCATAGTTTTTAAATCCTATTGCCGAAACTGATAGCCGGTATTTGCCGAACGCCGGGATATTTTCGAGGCTGAAGTCGCCGGCCTTA
>CBIGXK010000087.1:0-12339 GCA_966193805.1 uncultured bacterium
GATCAGCAGCGCCACGGTGGCGGCGACCGCGTGCGCCTTGATCAGCGCCTCGGCTTCTTTGATCAACTCTTTTTTCTGGTTGATGAATTCCTGGATGCCGTTGATCTCTTCCTCGATACGTGTTTGCCTGGCCTGCAAACCGGTGATTTCGTCTTCCAGGTCGCTCACCTCCATGGGAAGCTCGCCCTTCAGGACCTGCACTTCATCTATTTTGGATTCTATTTTCTGGCGAGGGACGAGAGAGGTTAATTTTTCTTCGACGGAATACTCTTTAACATTAGCCATGTGGTGTGCCTTATTTTCGTTTATTTTCCTGTGAAATAATTAACCGGATTGGTTCTTACTTCGGATTTCAGGACGGCAAAGTTAGGGAATTTTTGAAGGAAAATGTCCATAAATAGGTCAACGGTGAACTGCTCGCTTTCATAATGTCCGATGTCGCAAAGCAGCAGGCCGGGAACGGCGTCGAAAAATTCATGGTACTTCACGTCGGCAGTCACATACGCGTCGGCCCCGGCTTGCAAAGCGTTGCTTATCAGGAAGCTGCCCGCACCGCCGCATACGGCCACCGTCTTGATTCGCCCGGCAGGCAGTGCAGTATGGCGCACCAACTGAAGCCTGAATCGTTCAACAAGCATTTGCAGGAACGCCGCCCCGTCGGCCGGGTCGATCTCGCCGATAATGCCGCTGCCCGTTTCCTGGTGAAAGTTATCCAGGCCGATCACTTCGTAGGCCACTTCTTCGTAGGGGTGAGCGGTGAAAAGCGCATCGAGCACCTGCCTTTCCAGGTAAGCCGGCAGGATCACCTCCAGCTTGGTTTCGGATTCCTCTTTGCGTTCCCCCACCTTTCCGCTGAACGGCTCGGCGCCTTCTCCCGGTTTGAAGGTGCCGGTGCCCGGACAGGTGAAGCTGCATTCGGAATAGTTGCTGATGTTGCCGGCCCCGGCCGCGAACAGGGCGTTGCGTACCGTTTCAAGATGTTCGTGCGGCACATACGTGTACAATTTTTTAAGGATGCCCTGTTTCGGCGCCAGTATCTTCCTGTTGGTGAGGCCGATTTTATCCGCTATCCTGCCGTTGACGCCGTCGGGAACATTATCGAGGTTCGTGTGTGCGGCGTAGATAGCAATGTCATTTTTGATGGCTTTGATTACCACCTGCTCCACATAATTGCTGCCGTTTATTTTTTTGAGTCCGCGGAAAACTATCGGGTGATGGGCGACGATGCAATTGCAGTTTCGCGCCACTGCTTCATCGACCACTTGAGGAGTCGCATCCAGTGTGCACAGAATGCCCGTACATTCCCACTCGCGGCTGCCCGTGATGAGGCCAGCATTGTCGTAACCTTCCTGCAGTACGGTTGGAGCGATGCTTTCGAGCGTGTGGAGGATGTCGGCGATTTTCATGCAAGGCGAAGATACGGCGGCGGAAAGAGCAAAGGGCAAAGGTCTTAAGCTATCTTAATGTTGAGAAAAAAGGCTTCTTTTTTAAAAAAAAAAAATTCAAAGACGGTTGTTGCTTTAAATGAAAATTAACCAGTAATGCGGTATTTACAAAAGCAATTCGTTTTCAAAAATGAATCGGGCATCCGCCTTCGCCGATTGCCGTTTGCCGATTGCCGTTTTAACTTCCCCCTATCAAATACTTTTAGGATTTCCCCCTAAACTCTCCTACATTCGCACCGTGTTACACTCCATGAAATCAATCCCTACACCAACGCCCCGAATGCGCTCCTCTACGGAACGCTGTTGTTGTATCGGATGCCGCAAGGCATAAACTATTGATATTTCGGCATAAGCCTGCCCTATCGCATAAATTGCAGTTTGAACAAACTTCTTCATCATCACATTTTTAAAACTTAAGTTATGAGTACACCTCGCTTCGAAACTCTCCAGCTTCATGCGGGTCAGGAAATTGACCCCCACACCAAGGCCAGGGCTGTTCCCATTTACCAAACAACATCCTTTGCCTTCAACAATTCCGAACATGCGGCAAATTTATTCGGCCTCCGCGAGTTTGGTAATATCTATACGCGCATCATGAACCCGACCACCGCCGTATTCGAAGACCGGATGGCAGCACTAGAAGGAGGCGTTATGGGGTTGGCCACTTCATCTGGCCAGGCTTCCCAGTTCCTGGCGCTTACCAACATCCTGCAGGCGGGTGACAACTTTGTAACAAGCTCCTATCTCTACGGTGGCACCTACAACCAGTTCAAGGTGTCCTTCAAACGGCTGGGTATCGAAGCGAGATTTGCCAACAGTGATGATGTTGAGTCGTTCGTAAAACATATCGACAAGAATACCAAGGCCATCTACCTCGAAACAATCGGCAATCCCCGCCTAAACATACCCGATTTTGAAAAATTCGCCGACCTGGCCAAAGAATATGACCTGCCTCTCGTGATTGATAATACTTTCGGCATGGGCGGCTATCTGTTCAGGCCCATCGAATGGGGCGCCAACATCGTTGTTCAGGCGGCCACAAAATGGATCGGCGGACACGGTACCGTTATCGGCGGCGTGATCGTGGATGGCGGCAACTTCGCCTGGAACAATGGCAAGTTTCCGCAGTTCACTGAGCCCTCAGAAGGATATCACGGCCTGAAATTCTGGGACGTGTTCGGAGAAGGCAACCCGCTCGGCCTGCCAAATGTGGCATTTGCCATCCGCGCCCGCGTGGAAGGTTTGCGCGACTTCGGCACCTCTCAGGGACCGTTCAATTCATTTTTATTGCTGCAGGGCCTCGAAACGCTTTCTTTGAGAGCTGAGCGCCATTGCCAAAATTCGCTGGCGCTCGCGACATGGCTCGAGGAGCATCCGCAGGTGGAATTTGTTGAATACCCGGGATTGAAGTCGAGCCCCTATCACGACCTCGCCAAAAAATATCTGAAAAAAGGTTTTGGCGGCGTGCTCAACTTCGGCGTGAAAGGAGGGAAGGAAAATGCAGCAAAATTCATCGATTCGCTCAAGATGACCAGCCACCTGGCCAATGTGGGCGACGTAAAAACACTGGCTATCCATCCTGCTTCAACAACGCACGAACAATTGTCGGAACAGGAACAACTGGCAGCAGGTGTTCGTCCCAACGGCGTTCGCATCAGCGTGGGAATTGAACACATTGAGGATATCAAAGCAGATTTCGACCAGGCGTTCCAGCAGGTATTTTCAAAACAACTGGTGAATTAATGGTCGGTCAGTTTATCTATAAAAAACCCTTCACGCTCGAATCCGGACACCAGCTGCATGGCTATCACCTGGCTTATACCACACATGGAACACTTAATGAGGCAAAGGACAATGTCGTGTGGATATTTCATGCGCTTACAGCCAACAGCGAACCCACCGAATGGTGGCCCGGCCTGGTGGGTGAAGGGAAACTTTTTGATCCGGCCCATTTTTTCATTGTTTGCGTAAACATGCCGGGCAGTTGCTATGGCAGCATCGGTCCGCTCGACATCAACCCCGGCGCGCAATCGGAATTCTATCACGATTTTCCTTTTTTCACCACGCGCGACATGGCAAGGGCCTACCAGCCTTTGAGAGAATTTTTGGGTATCGAAAAGATACACATCGGCATAGGCGGCTCAATGGGTGGGCAGCAACTGCTGGAGTGGGCGATAGAAGAACCCGACCTTTTTCGCAATGTACTGCCCCTGGCCACCAACGCAAAGCACTCACCCTGGGCAGTCGCCTTCAACGCATCGCAGCGCTTTTGCATCGAAACCGATCCTACCTGGAAGGAAAAACAGCCTTACGCAGGATTGGAGGGCATGAAAGTGGCGCGAAGCGTGGCCCTTCTGTCATACCGCACCTACGAAACCTATCAGTTGGGCCAGCAGGAAGGAACCGAAGATAAGATCGAGCAGTTTCGCAGCCAATCGTATCAACGCTACCAGGGCGAAAAACTGGCATCGCGATTTAACGCCTTTAGTTACTATACGCTCAGTAAATCAATGGATTCGCATAATGTGGGCAGGGACAGGGAAGGCATCCGGGAGGCACTCGGACGCATCAGGGCAAGAACGCTCGTTATCGGAATTAAGTCCGATCTTCTTTTTCCTGTCGAAGAACAGGAGTATCTTGCGGCCCATATTACCGGAGCCAGTTTCCGCGTGATCGACTCGCCATATGGACACGACGGATTTTTATTAGAATACGAGCAGATAGAAAAATTGATAACTGAATTTATCAGTAAAGATTTTTCTTCGGCCCAAAAATTAGAAACCACAAAATAGTATGGTTGCGCATAAACAACTTACCATAGGCCTGTTTGGATTTGGCGTAGTAGGTGAAGGATTGTACAAGGTAATGCACCAAACGCCTTCGCTGAATGCCAGCATCAAAAAGATCTGCATCAAGCACCCGGGCAAAAAAAGAAACGCCCCCGAAGAACTTTTTACCACCGACAAGCTCGAATTGCTGAACGACGCCGAGATCAACGTGATCGTTGAGGTGATCGACGATTCGGAAGCAGCTTTCGAAATTGTTTCCACGGCACTCAGAAACGGAAAGGCCGTAGTGAGCGCGAGCAAAAAGATGCTGGCCGAGCACCTTACCGAGGTACTCGAGCTGCAGCAGGAAACTGGCGAGCCGTTTTTGTACGAGGCAGCCGCCTGCGCCTCCATTCCCGTCATCCGCAACCTCGAAGAGTACTACGACAACGACCTCCTTCACTCCATGAAGGCCATCGTGAACGGATCAACGAATTTTATTCTCACGAAGATGTTCGAGGAAAAGCTCGACTTCAAGCAGGCACTTATCCTGGCACAGCAGCTTGGCTTCGCCGAAAGCAACCCAACGCTCGATGTGGAAGGATATGATGCCGTGAACAAATGGACGCTGCTGCTCGCGCACGCGTACGGCATACTCGACACCCCCAATAATATCGTTTTTACGGGTATCCAGAATATCCAGTCGGGCGATTCGATGGTGGCAAAGGAAAAAAACTTTCACATCAAACTTGTGGCGCAGGCGCAGAAACTGCAGAATGGCAAAGTGGCCGCATTCGTGTTGCCGCAGTTCATCCGCAACGATGATCACCTTGCCTTCGTTCGTAACGAATACAACGGCGTGGTGATAGAAAGCGGATTTGCCGACAAGCAATTCTTCTACGGTAAAGGAGCAGGCAGCTTCGCTACCGCATCGGCTGTTTTGAGCGACATCTCCGCATTGCGCTATCAATACCGCTACGAGTATAAAAAATTATATCATCACAAGCCGCAGGAGCTGACGCACGACTTCTTTGTTCGCGTTTACATCAGCTTCGACGACCTGAAATACATTCCGCGCGAAAGTTTTGAATGGGTGGAAGAGTGGCACGCCATGGAAGAAAGAAAATATCTTGTAGGCGTGCTGCCGTTTAAAGAGCTTGCAGAAAAAACCTGGTGGAGGGAAAACAATAATTCACTGATCCTTTCGCCCGACACGGTTATCGAAGATATTGAGCTCAGGAAACTGAAGAAGAAAAGCCTGGAACTCGCCGGCCTCTTCGAATGGAACTAAAACAATAGCCCTCTTCTTTTGCAAGAGGGCTAATTAACTAAAAAAACTGTGTAGTGGCCGGGTTTGTTATTTCAGCGCGATGCTGAATGGAACTGATTTTGGAGGAAGGCACTCCCTGTCGTTGCACGTCATATACTCCACAGTTCCCGAGAGATTTGTTTTCGCGTTTCCTTTTACAGTAACGACCTGGACAAATTCGACTTTGTCGTTATAAAATTTAGTATCCACATCAAACACGTCTTCGAATTTCGTTTCGAGCTTACCCACTTCCTTTACTTTGCCTTCAAAAACGGCGAGCGGATTTTTGGTGAAGCTTATCTTCGTGGGAAGCGGCCCGCCATCGGGCGTGTTGATTGAATAAATGTGCCAGGAATCCTGCACGACGGCAATTAACTTCACTTCATACTTCCTGTCGTCCACTTTCTTCGATTCAAATTTCCATTGGACAACATTTGCCTGCGTAAATCCGGCAGCAGAAAACAAGAGAGCAAAAACACTGAGTAATAATTTGTTCATATTAAATATTGATTGAGGTTGACCTGACTACAAAAAGAATATATCTTTTCTAAAATATAAACTAAATCGCTTCAAATTAACAATATTGTAACGGCCGTTAGTTTTGTAATTTTAATGTATGGCATACATAGACTATTACAAGATACTGGGGGTGGATAAAAATGCCTCGCAAGATGATATCAGAAAGGCCTACCGAAAGCTTGCACGCAAGCATCATCCTGACCTCAACCCGAACGACAAAGAAGCGCACATCAAATTTCAGCAGATCAATGAAGCCAACGAGGTACTGAGCGATCCCGAAAAAAGAAAAAAGTACGATGAGTATGGTGAGAACTGGAAACACGCCGACCAGTTCGAACAGGCGCGGCAGCAGCAGGGAAGCCAGCAGCAGGGGCAGCAACAATGGGGCGGACGGGGCTATTCAGGCGAATTTGGGGACGAACAATTCTCCGATTTTTTTGAATCGCTTTTTGGAGGCAGCGGCTCATCAAGAAGGGGCGGACAGGTCAGGTTCAGAGGACAGGACTTTAATGCCGAACTGCACCTGACGCTCCGGCAGGCATACGAAACCCACCAGCACACTTTTGATCTAAACGGCAAAAAAGTACGCATAACCGTTCCCGCAGGAGTCGAAGATGGACAGGTGATCAAAGTGAAAGGTCATGGCGGCCCCGGTGTCAACAACGGTCCTAACGGCGACCTTTATATCACGTTTGTTATTGCTGGTGACGCCGAATACAAACGAATGGGAAACGACCTTCATAAAAATGTGGCGATAGATCTCTACACTGCTGTGCTCGGTGGCGACGTCACCGTCGACACACTCGCAGGCAAAATAAAACTCAAGGTGAAGCCCGAAACCCAGAACGGCACAAAAGCACGGTTAAAGGGCAAAGGCTTTCCTGTATATAAGAAAGAAGGCGCGTTTGGCGACCTTATTGTCACTTATACCGTTACCATACCAACCGGTTTGACCGAAAAACAAAAACAACTTTTCCGAGAACTTTCCAATCTTTCCCGGCCATGAACAGAGAAATGTTTGCTATATCCACCTATTGCAGCGTGCACAGCATCGACCTGTCCTTTATCAGTTCACTGATCGATGAAGGGCTGATCACCGTAACGAACAGTGAAGAAGGCGACTTCATCGAAGAGGAACAACTGCATGAATTAGAGATATATACGCGCTGGCATCACGAACTGGGCATCAACCCCGAAGGGATTGATGCGATGCGGCACATGGTGGATAAACTGCGGCACTTGCAGGCGGAGATCGGCAGGCTGAGGACAAAACTCCGCTTTTATGAAGCCGATGACCTTCCCGGCGAATCTGTTTAGTTCGGTGGCACGGTAATTTAACGTCTTAATAGCATATGAAAGAAGCGATAGTTATATTGCTGTTTGTGACTTTTGTGGTTAGTGCTTTTGGGATAACCAGCTTAACCATCAGTTTTTAGGAAACGCCGCCTGTGCCTTAACCTCATTGATCTGTTGCGTATGCCTGTTCGAGTGCGCCGCAATAAATAAGATTACCTGGTAAGCATCGAAGGATGCAAATGGGAATTCGATGACGCGGTTCCTCAAATCTTCCTGTGTCGTATTCACGAAATTGATCAGCTTGTCTCTGTTTTCCCTGAATGATTTCAGCGCATCTTCCGTTGACGTGAAAGGTGTGTTTTCCGGTTTCAAGGGATCCATCGTTTTTACTTTCTGCGCCCTGCTTTCTATCATCTGCACCACTTGCTCATCGGTAGCTTTTATCGAAGATCTTTTTTCAGGATTTACGGGCTTTGCCAATGCCTGCTCAACCGTTTGCCACAGCATTTGTTCAGTAATGGCAATGTGCTTTACACATCCTTCAACGCTCCACGTAGAATCGGAGGCGCGGAACTGCAGTTGATCTTCGGACAAACCGGCAATCGCTTTTTCGACGCCTGTTTCCGTGTCTTTCAGTAAGGTGGTGGCTTTTTCTCTTTCTTCTTTGGTAAGTGGTTTATCGGCGCTGATGAATGAGATCATTACGAGCGCCACACTGAAAATGAGCAGCTTTTTCATTGTTTTTGTGATTTGGGTGATTGTACAAGAAAGTTATGAAGAACCCCGTCATAAAACTTCAACATGGCCCGGAATTTTATGATAATCGGCTGGCATGTTCAACGACCGAAGCATAGAAAAAATCAGAGACTTTCTCCTTTCGCGCAGCCAAACCGTTTCAACGGCCGAAAGTGTAACCGCCGGCCTCCTGCAGGCCGCGCTTTCGTCTGCCGACAAGGCGCTTCAGTTTTTCGAGGGAGGAATTACCGCCTACAACATCAACCAGAAGGTGCGGCACCTGGGCATCGATAAAAAGGAAGGCGAAGACTGTAATTGCGTATCGCGAAACATTGCCATCGACATGGCGCGCAGCGCGTGCCGGCTCTTTGCGAGCGACTGGGGAATTTCTGTAACGGGCTACGCCACAACGGTGCCAGAATCTGACTACAAGCTGTTCGCCTATTATGCCATTTGCCAGGGAAAGGAGGTTTGCGATTCCGGCAGACTGGATCTACACGATGAAAAACCGTTACAGGCACAACTTCATTACGTTAACGACATACTCGACCGGTTCAGCAAAATCCTGGAGGAAAAAATCAACTGAGTTTTATTGAACCCTTTTTTGGGAAGATGCCCTTACCACCAGTTCCGGTTCCATCATTACCTGCGTGATTTTATTTTTTGATGCAATGCTTTCGAGCAAAATCTCAGTGGCTTTTCGTCCCATTTCCTGCAAGGGCTGCCGAATGTAGGTGATGGGCGAATAAAAAAGATCGAGCGCCTCCGTGGCATCAAAGCTCACGATGGCAAGGTCGTCGGGTACCGTAATGGGCAAAGTGTTGATGTATTTTAAGCCATGCGCAGCGATCATGTTGGAAGCGAATAGCAGTCCGTCGGGCCGATGCACGTCCATCAGCTCTTTCAGGCATTTGACGATTTCGTGGGGATCGTTGAAAATGCTCACCTCTTTCACCAGCGATTTATTGATGCCGACACCCGAATCGTTGAGTGCGGTCATGTATCCCCGTTTCCTTTCTTTTAAATGAAAAAGACCGGTCTTGTAAGCGATGAGCCCTATTTTCCTGCAACCCGCTTCAATGAGGTGTTTGGTTCCGAGGTTCGCCGCCAGGTGATTGTCGAGCGCCACATAATTTGTTTTTATGCCCGGGAAGTAACGGTCCAGCAGGACAAAAGACGTTTCCTGTCGCATCAGTTCTTCAATTTGCGCCTCAGCCTGCACCGGCGGTGCGATAATCAGCCCGTCAACCTGCCTGTTCAGCAGGGTGTCGATCAGCTTTTCCGATTTGGCTGCTGTTTCGTCGGAGCTTCCGAAAATAACGGTGTAGTTGACTTTTGCCGCTTCATCTTCCACTATGCGTGCCAGTGATGAAGAAAAAGGATTGGATATGTCGGCCACAATCAGGCCGATGGTATGGGTGCGGCGTGTTTTCAGGCTCCTGGCGACCTGGTTGGGCCGGTAGTTGAGCCTTTTGGCGACCTCGCGTATCCGCTCCGCTATTTCTTTGCGGATCCGCCCTTCTTTGAGGTTGTTCAATACATACGACACCAGGGCCGTGGACACTCCCACTTCCTTTGCAATATCCTTTAATGACACTTTCTTGCTCATTCAGGAAAACCTGGCGTTTTGTTTAATCGGTTAAACCCTTCATTTCAAATTTAAAACATTTAAAATCAATCCACTGCATAATGGGCATATATTATGAGAATGTTAATAATACAGCAAGTGTTTAATCGTTTAAACAATTTGGTTATCTTTGTGCCGTTAACAAAATGCCACATAAAATAAGACGATTGCCTGCTGCACAAGCAGGCTTTTTTATAGTGGTAACCTAAAACAAAAACATGAGTACACCCGCATATTTTAAGAACATCAAAAGGATCGCCATCATTGCGCTTCCCGACACCCGCAAGGAGTTTATTGAATGGTCTTATGCCAACAAGAACATCCTGAAGGACCATCTCATCATATCAACCGCCCGAACGGCTTCCATCCTGGAAGGCACGCTGAATGTGCCGGTAATGAATCTCGACCACGGAAAAGCCGGCGGCTATCAGCAGTTGAAGTCGCTTATCGAGCAGGACAAGACAGACATCGTCATCTTTTTCGGTAACCCGCTGCTGCACGACGACAGAGACGAGCTGATAGATGAGCTGGTGAACACCGCCATCAGGCACAATGCGGTTGTCGCCTACAACCCCGCTACGATCAGCATGATATTGACGTCGATAGCCGCGCTCAATGAAGGCTACGACAAAAAGCCGCACGACGAGTTATTCGTTCGCTTCATTCACGAACAAATTGAAAAAGAAAACAGCAAATAATTGATTGGCTAATGATGATTATGAAAAAAACCGGTTGGCTGGAGGGCGTTAAGCCGAGTTTGCTTACGCTCACCATGGGAGGATTTAGTATCGGCATGACGGAATTCATGATGATGGGAGTGCTGCCAGACGTGTCACGCACGCTGGCGATCTCTATCCCGTCTGCCGGCCACCTTATCTCTATTTATGCTTTGGGCGTTGTGATAGGAGCGCCGCTGATGACGGGCCTCACACAAAATCTTAAGCCTAAAAAAGTATTGATGGCGCTAATGCTGACGTGCGGCGCCTTCAATGCGCTTTTTGCGATATCTCCGAATTATGAACTGTTGATGGCCAGCCGTTTTTTTGCGGGCCTGCCACATGGTGCATTTTTCGGCATGGGCGCCGTAGTGGCCAGCAGGCTGGCGGCACCGGGGCGGGAGGCGAGAACTGTGTCGCTGATGTTTGCCGGCCTTACCATCGCGAATATCATTGGCGTGCCATTGGGCACTTACATCGGCCACCAGTTGAGTTGGCGCTTCTCATTTATCCTCATTGCGGTTGTGGCTTTTCTCGCGGCCGTAAGTGTAAAAAAATGGTTGCCCGATCTGTCCCCGTCCGGCTCAGGTGGTTTCGCGAGCAGCCTTAAAGCGTTCAGGCAGCCGGAACCCTGGTTGATCATTTGTGTGTCGGCCATCGGCACGGGCGGCCTGTTTGCATGGATCAGCTACATTGCGCCGTTGATGACGAATATTGCCGGATTCAGCGCCGGCTCCATCACCGCTATTATGGTCGTGGCAGGCGCAGGCATGGCTGTCGGAAATTTTTTGGGCGGCAGACTTGCCGACAAATTCTCTCCCCTCAAAACCACCAGCATGTTATTGCTGGCGATGGTGGTATCCCTGATCGTTGTTGCGCTGGTTACACGCTACCAGGCAGCCGCGTTAGTGATGACGTTTGTTACCGGCGCCATCGCGTTTGCGGTAATCTCACCGATGCAGATGTTGATGATAGGCGCCGCAAAAGGTTCGGAAATGCTGGCTTCATCGGCTCTGCAGGCGAGTTCCAACGTGGGCAACGCCCTGGGCGCGTTTTTAGGAGGGCTGCCGCTCGTTGCCGGGTACGACTTCACCTCGCCTCAATATGTGGGTTCGGGGCTTGCGTTTTGTGGTTTTATTTTCTGCCTGTTACTAACGTGGAGACAAAAGAATATTTCTGTCATGGGAAAAACCGAATTGCCGGTTGGCGTTCCCGCGCGGACAACTTCATCGCCCGCGATCATGTTTACGCCTCCGAGGATCTTGAGCGAACAGGCTGAATGACTGTGATCAAACAATCATCCCACCTTGCAATCTTCCCGTCATTCTAACAAACGCTTCACCGGCTTTTACACCCAGCTCGAGCCCGCGGTACATCTCCATGGTCCTGTGCCCGCTTTCAAGAATAGCCTTCGGATCCTGGCTGACGTGACAGTCGATGGCTTTCCATTTTTGTTCCTGCGTGTCGCTGATGTCTACATAATCTGTAGGATGAAAGATTGAAGTCTGCAGGCCCGATTGAACCTCATAAAAATAAAGCCAGAAGTCCCTATCCCTTTTCATCCATGCCTGAATCGTCAATAAGCTCGCCGCCTGATGGTCGGGATGGTAATCCACGGGCCAATGCGTAAACGCGATATCGGGTTTCTCATCAATAATGAGTTGATGCATCTTTTTTATCCAACTGCTGTTTACAAGGGTGTCGCCATCTATTTGTCCGGCAAAAATTGGTTTTGCCTTTAAGACCTTACATGCCTTTAATCCTTCTTCTTTTCTTATGCGGGCCGCCTCGTCGTGCGACCGGCCGGGAATACCGGCTTCACCTGTTGTTAAATAGATGACCGTCACGTCATGGCCCGCTGTCGCAAGCTTTGCCAGCGTGCCGCCACATCCCGTTTCGGGATCATCGGGATGCCCACCTACAC
>CBIGXK010000088.1:0-12312 GCA_966193805.1 uncultured bacterium
CCAAAGAAATTGACCAGAGCCAAAAATTCAGCGGCAACACCATATTAAGAGGCGGCCAGCAGCCCCGCATCGACAAGAACTCAATAATCATCAAATAGTGAAGCGCCTCACGGGATACCTCCGGCTGATGCGGTTGCCGAACATCGTAACAGCGATTTCCGATATCCTCGCGGGCATTGCGATCGGCGGGTCGCTGGTATCGGCATCATTCGGCGGATTGGCCACGCAGCACATTTCGCTGGGCCAACTGATACTGGAAGAACGATCGTTCGCGCCGTTTTATCCGATACTCATGCTGGTGCTGGCCACCATTGGCTTATATGGAGGCGGCGTGGTGCTGAACGATGTATTTGATGCGGAGCTTGATAAAACAGAACGTCCGGAACGGCCCATTCCGAGTGGCCTCATTACAAAAAATTCCGCGGCAATATTCGGCGTGCTGCTGTTGATTATCGGCGTTGTTGCCGCCGCACTCTCCGATACGGGCACATTATTCTCTTTCTCAACCCTCATCGCGATTGTGATTGCATTGGCGGCCGTGGCCTACGACAAATGGATGAAGCATCATGGCTTTTTCGGGCCGCTTACCATGGGCTTTTGCAGGGGGTGCAACCTTCTGCTGGGTATGAGTATCGTCACCTTTTCGCTGGAGCGCCTTTGGTACCTGGCCATCGTGCCCATTATTTACATTGCGGCCATTACCATGATCAGCAGGGGCGAGGTTCATGGCGGAAAAAGAAAAACGATGTACCTCGCCGCGGCATTTTATATCATTGTGCTGCTGAGCATTACAATTTTGTCGGCCCTCAACCACACGCTTGAGCGGGCGCTTCCTTTCCTGGTGCTTTTTGCGCTCATGATATTTCTGCCCCTTCAAAAGGCCATCATAAAACCGGAGGGGCCGCGAATCGGCAAGGCGGTGAAGAGCGGCGTAATTGCCCTGATAGCCATGAATGCCGCATGGGCCGCTGCTTTCGGCGATATCTATTTTGCCGTGGCAATCATTATTCTTCTTCCCCTTTCGCTCCTGCTTGCGCGCGCGTTCGCCGTGACGTAATATTAATTCGTATTTTTAACGATTGATAATTCTTTATGGCGTATTAAGATAAGATGGAGCATTTACAGCAGCGTTTCAGCGTCAGGTTCGAATACAAAGTATATTTCACCGACAAGGTTTTTAATCCGGCAAACAACACTTTTAGCAATTTTCTGCATTCACAAAAAACGGATACCGCGAAGAAGGTATTCTTCGTGATTGATTCGGGCGTTGCCGAACATCACCCGCAACTCAAAAACGAAATTCAACAGTATTTAAAAGATATTCCCGGCTTTAGCCTCGTGAGCGAAATAATGGTCGTACCCGGAGGCGAGGCGGCCAAAAACGACGAACAGTTGTTTTACCGCGTGGTGAGTGCGGTTGACAGGCACGGGATCGACAGGCACTCGTTCATTGCAGCCATTGGCGGGGGTTCGGTTTTGGACCTGGTGGGATATGCCGCCGCAGTGTCGCACAGGGGCATCAGGCACATCCGCATACCCACCACGGTACTCTCACAAAACGATTCGGGCGTGGGTGTGAAGAACGGCATCAACTATTTTGGAAAGAAGAACTTTCTCGGGTCCTTCGCGCCGCCTGCTGCAGTGTTTAACGATTTCAATTTCCTGTCCACCCTCAGTCACGGCGAGTGGATATCCGGCACATCCGAAGCGGTGAAAGTGGCGCTGATCAAGGACCGCATATTTTACGATTGGCTGCAGGCAAATGCAGCCGCCGTATCAAGACGCGATGACGCAGCGATGAAATACCTGGTATGGCGCTGTGCGCAAATGCACCTGGACCATATTGCCAGCGGCGACCCGTTTGAATTGGGCTCGTCGAGGCCATTGGATTTTGGACACTGGAGCGCGCATAAACTCGAACAACTTTCTGGTTTCTCGATAAGGCACGGCGAGGCCGTTGCATTAGGCATCGCGCTCGACAGCGCCTATTCCTTCCTTTCAGGGAGAATTTCCGAAAGCGACGCCAACAGCATCATCCATCTGCTGAAAACGCTTGGCTTCGCGGTGACGCATCCTTTAATGGAAATCAGTGACAACAATACTCCGGTTCTCAAGGGCCTCAACGAATTTCGTGAACACCTCGGGGGCAAACTCACGATCATGCTGCTGGACGGCATCGGAAAAGGTGTTGAGGTGAATGAGCTGGATACAGCAACTTTGTGTAAGGCAAGTGAATGGCTGAAGGCCTTCGCGTAAATAAAGCATATGCAAACATCAAGAGGACATCTTACTTATTGCAGTAATATTCATTCGGGCGAAACATGGTCCGATCATTTTGCGAAACTGCGTGAAAATATCCCGCTGGTAAAACAGCAGGTGTCACCTTTCAATCCTTTCGGCATCGGCCTGCGCCTTTCCAATGTCGCGAGCCTCGAATTGCGCAAGCAGGAAAACCTCGACGAATTCAGGAAATGGCTGAACGAAAATGAATGTTACCTGTTTACCATGAATGGTTTTCCTTACGGCGGCTTCCACAACACTGTGGTGAAAGATAATGTGCATGCGCCCGACTGGTTGTCGGCCGACAGGGTGCAATACACCATCCGTCTTGCGCAGATACTCGCGGCCCTGCTGCCCGAAGGTATGGATGGAGGCATTTCAACATCGCCACTTTCTTACAAATTCTGGCACAAGGAAGAGGACCTGCCCGACGTGTACCAAAAAGCGACCATGCATTTGCTGGATGTTGTTGACCAGTTGATCAGGATAAACAGGGCAACCGGTAAACTCATTCATATTGATATTGAACCCGAGCCCGACGGCCTTCTCGGAAACGGCACCGAATTCATGCAATGGTACGTGCAGTATCTCGTGCCGATGGGCACTACGTTTATACAGGACCGTTACAAAGTGAACGAAGATGAGGCCACTTCGCTTTTGAGAGAGCATGTGCAGATTTGCTACGATGTGTGCCACTTCGCCATCTGCTACGAAGATCACCACCATGTTATCGAGCAGCTAAGGTCGCTGGGAATAAAAACAGGGAAAATACAGATCAGTGCGGCATTGAAGGCGCCCCTTTCGCAAAACATGGATGAGAGGAAAAAAGTAATTGACGCATTCTCTACATTTAACGAACCTGTTTACCTGCACCAGGTGATGGCAAAGAAACACAACGGGCAGTTCATTTTGTATCGCGACATGCCCCTTGCGCTCGATGACTCGCAAAATAAAGACGTGGTGGAATGGCGCGCGCATTTTCACGTTCCTCTTTTTGTGAGCAGCTACGGTGTTCTCGGTTCCACGCGGCACGAAATAGAAAAAGTTCTCGCAATACATGAGGCAACGCCTTTCACCTTCCATCTTGAAATCGAAACGTACACCTGGGAGGTGCTGCCAACAGAGATGCGCCTGCCCATTGGCGAATCCATCGTTCGCGAACTAAAGTGGGTGATCAATGTGCTGAAACATGAAACGGCAGAAAAGGAATAAGTGATGAATAAAACTGTTGTTATAGATATTGTTGGGTTATCTTCTTCGGTGATTGGCGAACATACGCCGTTCCTGAAAAAATATGTTGAGAGCCGAACGCTCCGGCACATTGCTCCAATGCTGCCGGCAGTTACCACCGCGGTGCAATCCACATATGTAACCGGAAAATGGCCGTCCGACCATGGAATTGTCGGCAATGGGTGGTACGATAAAACCGACGCTGAAATAAAATTCTGGAAGCAATCCAACTATCTTGTCAACGGCGAAAAGATTTGGGATAGAGCACGAAAGCACGATCCGTCGTTTACCGTTTCGAAGATGTTTTGGTGGTACAATATGTACTCAACCGCCGATTATTCGGTAACGCCGCGCCCCAATTACCTGGCAGACGGAAGAAAAATGCCCGACTGTTATTCTCATCCTGCTGAGCTGCGCGACGAATTGCAAAGAGAACTCGGACAGTTTCCGCTATTCAAATTCTGGGGGCCCGGCGCCGACATCACTTCGAGCCGGTGGATCGCTAACGCCTCCATCTATACGGATAAAAAATACGATCCCACCCTTACACTCATTTATCTTCCCCATCTCGACTACTGCCTTCAGAAGTTGGGTCCTGACACGGCAAAGATCAAAAAAGAGCTGGGTGAAATCGACACGCTGGTGCAGGAGTTGGTGAATTACTATTCCCCGGCCGGAGCCAGCATCATCTTACTGTCGGAGTATGGCATTTCGCCGGTCAGCAATCCGATACACATCAATCGCTTGCTGAGGCAAAATGGCTTGTTGGGTATAAGGATTGAAAGGGGCCTCGAGCTGCTCGATGCAGGCGCGTCGAAAGCTTTTGCCGTTGCCGATCACCAGGTGGCTCATATTTACATCAACGATCCGGGTGCAACCAGGCAGGTGTCGGAAATTGTTTCGGCCATTCCGGGTGTTGCCAGGGTGCTGGATAAGGAACAACAGAAAAAGTACCATATTGATCATGAGCGTTCGGGCGATTTTGTGTTGATGGCCGATCAGCGAAGCTGGTTTACCTACTACTTTTGGCTCGATGATGCGGTGGCGCCGGATTATGCGAGAGTAGTGGATATTCATAAAAAGCCGGGCTATGATCCGGTAGAGATGTTTATGACGTCGAAGGCGAGAGCTGGTTATAAGCTGCTGCGAAAAAAATCGGGGTTGAGATATGTAATGGATGTTATTCCGCTGGATGCGGGCCTGGTAAAAGGCTCTCACGGATCCACGGAAACAGAAGAAAAATATCATGCGGTGCTGATCACCGATTCGCCGGCGGAAAATCGAATGGTTGAGGCTACGGATGTTTATGATATTGTATGGAATCATCTTTTTTAACATGACGCCCCGCGAATCCCATCCGCACCTGCATCGTTTTGATCCGGCAAAAAACTGGCAATACCTGATCATCGGCACCTTTCCTCCCAATACCGCACTGAGAGAAAAACTGTATATCGATTACTTCTACGGCAACAAAGGATCCCTTTGGAAAATCATTCATGACATCTACCACCACCGTGGCTACGATTTTTTCAGCGGCACCCCGCAGCAAAACCTTGCCGGGATAAAAAGGTGGCAGAACGATTACTGCGTGGGACTATCCGACACGATAGTATCGTGCAGCAGGAAGCACCCCATGTCGTCGAACGATGCCGACCTGCGAAACATCGCCTATAACCACGACCTGAAGAAGTATGTGCTGAGGCGCCTTCCGCACATCAGGAAACTGATCTTCACCAGCACCAGCGGGGCCAACTCGGCTTTCAAAAATTTCTCGGTCATCATGGGCGCCGACCTCGAAAAAACAAGGCACCTGTTGGTTACCGGCCTCCCTTCGCCCTCCGGCGCAGGCAACATCACTTTTTTCAACACCGGAAAAGAAGAAACCCTTGGGCTTACCGACGATTTTTTTCACTGTGTATCAACGCAACGCCCCGACGTACTCCCCGCTTTTCAGCAACGATGGGAGCTGAAAAAGGTGAAACGCAATGCCGGCGGACCTAAAAGCGGCATCGTCATTCCACCATCGCCAGCCGGTGTGGTCACCGAATTTAAGCTGTGGAAATACCGCGAGGCCCTGCCAAAAAACCGGTGCGTATAATTTCCCGTTCGCTTACTTTTAAGGTACGAACGTGCTAAAACACCTGCGGCACAAGATTTATTAATGTTGATCAGCTATGACCCAAATTCCAAATAATGCCATCCGCCAGGTTTTGCTGTTATCCTTTCTTCTTATTCTTGGCTGGATCTTGTTTACGCAGTTAAGAACGTTCCTTCCGGCTTTTCTCGGTTCCTACACTTTGTACGTGATGATGAGAAAGTACATGTTCATGTTGGAGGGAAAATACAAATGGAGGAAGACGTGGGCCGCCATTTTGCTGATGTTTCTTTCGTTCCTTATCATCCTGCTGCCCATCTACATCCTCATCAATATGATGTCTTCCAAGATCGGCTTCGCCATCCAGCATTTCGGCGAGGTGCTCCTGAAGATCAAAGAATTCATTCAGCAATACGAGCAGAAGTACCAGCTCAATCTCCTTACAGAAACCAATATCGAAAAGCTCACGAACTGGGGCGCCCAAACGCTGCCGCAGGTGCTCGGCGCCACGCTCAGCACGCTGGTGGCAATAATCGTCATGTATTTTATCCTGTATTTCATGCTTACCGAAGGGCGCAAAATGGAGTCGCGCTTCTATGAATGGGCCCCCCTGAAAGACGAAAACCTCCTGTTGCTGCGCAAGGACCTGAACAAAATGGTCCTCTCCAATGCCATCGGCATTCCCCTTATTGCCATTATGCAAGGGGTAGTGGGATTGATAGGGTACATCGCCATTGGGGTTCCGGAACCCTTTTTCTGGTTTGTGATCACTGCATTTACCGCGTTGCTGCCTGTTGTTGGGGCGGCGTTGGCCTATATTCCACTCGCGTTGGTGCTTTTTGCCAACGGCGAAACCGTGAGGGGGTTCGTGGTGTTGGGCTTTGGCTTGGCGGTAATCGGCAGTGTCGATAATATCTTCAGGTTCTGGCTGGCCCGCAGGCTCGGCGACGTGCATCCCATGATCACCGTTTTCGGCGTCATCATCGGCGTTAACATGTTCGGTTTCATCGGCATCATCTTCGGTCCCATCCTAATCTCCCTTTTCATCATCATGATCCGCATTTACGCGAACGAGTTCGGGATGAGAAAAAATTCTGATAATGCGCGCGGTTAACTCATTTACAATATCTTCGAGGAACCTAAGCGTTTTCGCTTATGCCGTTAAATTTTTCTTTTAACAAACAATAAAATAATTCCGGTATAAGTCTTGTGAGCGTGGGTTATCCATAATATTTTGGATCCTGTATTCGTTTAAGTAAGCCAATATTTATCCGAAAAAACCCTATGACATGCATCGTACGATGAAGAATGTTGTTGTTTCGAGTTTCTTCTCTTTGTTGCTTTTTTCTCCTGTTTTTATGAACGGTTCGAGCGGTAAAACAGTTCCGTTTGCCGTGAGTTCGATGCATGCATCATTTAACGCACTTAAAAATGCCAGCGTTGCGGTACTCTACGACAGTTTAAGGCTCGAAGATTTTGGATTGAACGAAAAGGCGTTCCGCTACGCATGGAGAGGGTTTCTCAAACTTGCCGAAACCGGCAGGGTCATTAATACCGACTATCTCACCATTTGTGATTTCAGCCAGTCTTCCCGGAATAAAAGGATGTATGTGATCAACCTCACAGACATGAAACTGTATAAGAACACTTATGTGGCGCATGGCAGGAACTCCGGCCGCGAATTCGCCACATCGTTCTCCAACAAGCCCGAATCTCACAAAAGCAGCCTTGGCTTTTACGTTACTCGCAGCGTTTACTACGGCCAGCACGGTCTGTCGCTTCGTATTGACGGACTTGAAAAAGGCATCAACGATAAGGCCATGGCCAGAAAAATCGTGATTCACGGGGCGGATTACATCGGTGACGAGTTCCTCGACGAGAATCCATTTACAGGCAGAAGCTTCGGATGTCCGGCTGTTCCTTCCTGTGAAAGGGATGAAATTATCAATACGATCAAAGAAGGCACCTGCCTCTTTATCTATCATCCCACGAATGTTTATGTATCCAAATCAAAAATATTGAACGGCTAAGAGTGAGGACGTAAAACTTCACGTGTTTGAAGGTGAAAAAGCTCAATTTAGGTTCGTACCCTATGATTGGGCTTTTCTTTTGTAGAAGTATTGCTACATTAAAGGAATATTAAAATTTCCTTGTTTTTAAAGCCAGCCGTTTTTGCAATCCGCTAATAAACAACCTCTTACTCTTGCATCATTTGTAGATATTTCAGGGCATCCTTTAATGGAACGTTTTTTTAGGATATACCCCCAGCAATCATATTCATAACACTAAAGTAATTCTCATGAAAAGCATTCTATTTATTGCCGGTTTAGCAATAGCATCAATTATCGGCTGTGATACACCCGAAAATTCAACAGGAAATGAAACGCAATCACCACCTATGACAACTGATACGACTATGACAACTCCAATGCCTGGCGATAATAATACAGACACATCGATGACCACTCCCACTCCTATGGATACAACTACGCAACAATAATATTGTCAATGGCAATAGACAGGGAGCTTGAAATGAGGCTGTTTCTGACGAAACAGCCTTTTTTTTATGTGCGGAGCCATTTAATTGCGGGTAACATTTACCTTTATCCCTGTTAAAAATTAATCTGGTAAATCATGTTAAAACAAGCACTTTTTCTCCTTCTCTCGACCGTACTTCTCTATTCCTGCGTAAGTTCAAAAAAATATAAAGCACAACAGGTGCGCTATGAAGATCTGAATAAAGAGTATGCAAGGCTTCAGTCGGATCTGAAGAACTGTGAAGATTTTTCGGCCCGTCAAAAAGCAAACATGCAAACAGAGCTCGACGCGCTTAAAAAAGAAAATGCGTTCCTGAAAGAAAACAATAGCAATGTTTTGAACCAACTGAAAGACCTCTCCGTACTGTCGGCCACACAGGCAGAAAGTGTGAAAAAATCGCTTGAAAATATCGGTGCCAAGGATGCTTACATCCAGGATCTGCAGGGCGCCATGGCAAGAAAGGATTCGCTGAATATGGCGCTCGTCATGAACCTGAAAAGCGCCCTGGCCGATGTGAATGACGAAGACGTCAACATCCAGGTCGAAAAAGGTGTGGTTTTTATCAACATATCTGATAAATTACTGTTTAAAAGCGGCAGCTCAGTGGTTTCTGACGAGGCGCTCAGCGTTCTCGGAAAAGTGGCAAGAGTGTTGAATGCTAATCCTTCGTTGGACATCCTCATTGAAGGCCACACAGATTCTGTGCCCATTAAGAACGCTTGTATTGTTGATAACTGGGATCTTAGCGTTAAACGCGCCACATCTGTAACCCGTATCCTCCAGAACAGTTTCAGCATCGACCCTGTGAGAATGACCGCCGGCGGTCGCGGCGAGTATCTGCCTCTCGTATCGAACGATAGCAAGGAAGGTAGAGCCAGCAACCGTCGCACACGCATTATCATTCTTCCGCAGCTCGACCAGTTCTTTAAACTGCTCGAGAAGAAAGCGTAAATAAAACGATGACATATGTTATGGCAGGGCAGAAGGCAGAGCTCAAATATTGAAGACAGGCGGGGCGTATCGGCAGGCGGCGTTGCCGTTGGTGGCGGAGTGATTGGGATCATCATTGTTGTACTTAACCTTTTGCTCGGCGGTGGCGACGCTTCGCAATTGCCCGAACTGATGCCCGGTCAGCAACGGGCCCAGGAATTAAGCCCCGAAGAGAAAGCGGCCGACGATGAAAGGGCGCAGTTTGTAAAAGTTGTGCTGGCCGAAACCGAAGACGTGTGGAATAACCTCTTTCAACAACACGGAGCAGGGTACCAGGAACCCACCCTGGTCCTTTTTAGAAATGCAGTGCAGTCCGGATGCGGTACAGCGAGTGCCGCCTCCGGACCTTTTTATTGTCCGGCCGACCATAAATTATACGTTGATCTTTCTTTCTATGAGGAGCTGCAATCGCGGTTCGATGCGCCGGGCGATTTTCCGATGGCTTACGTAGTGGCGCATGAGGTGGGCCACCATGTTCAGACCTTATTGGGAACTTCCGAAAAAGTAGGCCGGGCAAGGCAGCAGATGAGCGAAACCGAATTCAACAAGATATCGGTGAAAATGGAGCTGCAGGCCGACTTTTATGCGGGCGTATGGGCGCATTACGCCAACAGGGCGAAAATTTTGGAGGATGGCGATATCGAGGAGGCATTGAATGCTGCGAATGCCATTGGCGATGACCGGCTGCAGCGCGAGGCACAGGGAACGGTGGTGCCGGATGCCTTCACACACGGCACATCCCAACAAAGAATGTACTGGTTCAAAAAGGGATATGAGACCGGTGATTTGTCGCAGGGCGATACGTTTTCCGATCCCTCACTGAACTAACAGGGGGTGCATTTTGAATACCTGGTTACTCTCTTTTTACTGCGAATCTGTGTCTTCCTTACCTTCTTCCGCGTTTTTCTGAGCCTCCTGTAGTTGGAGATCGGCGCCATTTTTATTCTGGATGCCAAGCTGGAACTTGGTATTGAGGGTGATACTGATGTCGGCGTTAGAGAGAATTGCCTTACTGGCCGGATCGTTGAGGAGCACAGATGCCAGGTCACTGGCCAAGGGCGATCCGCTAATGATATTGGAAACTTTTCCGTTCACCAGGTCGATGGTAAACTTATATCCCGCTTTACGTCCGCTGCCTGCTTTCTCAAAATCTATGCGGTTCAAATCCAGCGTTTGGGCTCCTGCAGCGGATTTTTTCATTAGTATTCGAATAATCGGCAGGTATTTATTCCAAACGTGAACATATAACATCTTTATCAGCTTATTTTTACGAAGTTCGGTAATAATCACCGAAATATCACTGCATTGCAAATTAAGACATGTGGTAATGCCATAAATACAGCGGGAAGACCTTAGAAATAAAACTAATATCTTCCCGCTATATTCATATTGTCAGTGCTTTGCAAGCTGATTTCTCTCGTGCAGCACGTGTACAACTTCCACCAATTTTTCCAATTGCTCATGAAAATAAATGAGCCCGCAGCGTTCCCTGCTTTCCAAATGGTTAAAACAACCAGTGACAAGCGTCTTCAATTCTTCCCACATGTACCAGCGTACCTGCGGCAGATGCGCGAATTGAAAAAACTCCTCGATCACTTTTTCAGGATGCTCAAGTTCTTCGATCGACAATTTCCGTGGTTTCATTTCCCAGGCTTCGTGATGATCCATTGCGTTCATAAACCAGGTTTTTAGAGGTTAATACGTTTGTTTTACCGTGTCAACACGGTTGATCTTCCATACATTCTCCCTTTATTTGAAAAACCATATTGACAATGCAAGTCTAAACACAAGTCAATGGTTTTCGAAAATTATGTTCCCCTATTTTCTAACTTTTTTACCGTTTTTTCACCATGCGAGTAATAGAAAGAATTTTTGCTTACCTCGACCATCATCGCCTCAGCCCCTATGCATTCGAACGTGCCTGCGATATTGCGAATGGCTATCTCAAAAAACAGCAAAAGGGCAAAGGCACCATCGGGTCGGAAATACTTGAAAAGATTGGCACCGCCTATCGCGATCTTAATTTAACCTGGGTGCTCACCGGCAGGGGTAAAATGATCGTTGATGCCGGCTACAACGGCGAACTGATGCCGGGCATGTGGCTGGAAGAGCAGGCAACTTATCCTGCACAGGATGAAACCGCCAGGTTGCTGCGCGAGAAAATCGTCACCCTGGAAAAGGCACTGGCCGACAAAGACAAGATCATCGGTTTGCTTGAACAATTGAAGCCATAGAATGAGGAGGCAGGAAAATTGCTTAAATTAATGGATCATAAACTAAACGCATTCATGAAAGTATACTTCGTTCTTTTCCTGCTCATTATTACGGCACTCATTTCATGCGAACCAAAAAATAAGGCGCTCGAGAAAAAAGACGATCCGCAGCTTTCAAAACTTAAGCTACCGGAAGGATTCTCGATCTCTTTTTTCGCGACGGACGTGAATAACGCCCGCTCACTTGCGCTTGGCGACAATGGAACCGTGTTCGTGGGCAACAGGAAAGGCAAAAACGTGTATGCGCTTGTTGATGCCGACGGCGATGGCGTGGCGGAGAAAAAATACACCGTAGCCAACGACATGAATGCGCCTAACGGTGTGGCTTTTCACGATGGCGCCCTGTACATCGCTGAAATCGACAAAGTTTACAGGATCGATAATATCGAGTCTACGCTCGAAAATCCTGCAAAGCCGGTGCTGATCAACGATAGCTTTCCATCTGAAGAACACCATGGCTGGAAGTATATCGCCTTCGGCCCCGATGGCAAGCTGTATGTGCCGGTTGGCGCGCCCTGCAACATCTGCAACGATAGCGAAAAAGACAAACGTTTTGCGTCCATCACCCGCATGAACGCCGACGGCAGCGGCCTGGAAGTGTATGCGCACGGCATCCGCAACTCGGTGGGCTTTGCATGGCACCCGCAAACAAAGGAACTTTGGTTCACCGATAACGGGCGCGACGAACTGGGTGACGATATGCCGGCTGATGAATTGAATATTGCCAGCCAAAAAGATGAACACTCTGGATATCCTTACTGCCATGCCGGCGTAATTCCCGACCCGGAATTCGGCAATGGAAAAAACTGCGGCGATTACAAGGCCCCCGCTTCAACGCTTACACCGCACGGAGCGGCGCTCGGAATGAAATTCAATACAGGCAGCATGTTTCCCGAACAATACAAC